>NZ_CBFFRK010000057.1:0-27190 GCF_965644245.1 Erwinia sp. V71 | reverse complement strand
CAGGATAGCTTATCGGTAGCTAACCGTCCCTCCATCCACATGACCAAGCGTTGCACTTATTATCTGAATTCGCGTTGTTTTATTTCACCCCGACACACTCCGGGGCGTTTTAAGGGACACGGCTGATCGCGGCAAACAGCAGCAAGGCCTGAGCGGAGCATGGCGTCAGTGGTGTGCCATCTTCCGTCCACCATGCACCTTCGCCCGCCTGTAAACGTTGCGCACCACATTGCCACTCGCCACGGATGACCCAGCAAACCCCCATTTCACTTTGTTGCGCGCTATCAGTGACGATAACCGCACTGTCGAACTGGTCGCGGCGCGTCATGATATTGAAATCATGACTGGTTGCGCCATGCAGCGTGGCGTGGATCGGCAGCTCGCCACGAAAGGCGAAGGGTTGATCTGGCGTGAGAGTCTGTAGCAAATGCCCCTCGCTGTGCAGCGCCACTTTGTCACCCTGTAGCAGGGTGATCACCCGATCGACACCGGGAAACAGTGAGAAATCTCCGCTGCTGGCGATGGTGGCAATACTGGCGCGCCAGCCAAACTCGCTGGCATCAGGCGGCCAGCTGATAATTTCGCGTGTCTCACCGCCCCCATTGCGCCATTTGCTGACCGGCAGGGTGTCAAAGCGGTAGTGATGCATCATTGCAGCGCCTCCATTACCGCGGCAAAGCGCTGCTGGCTCTCTGCTTCTGCCGCATGTTTCCCGGCGGTGATCACCTGCTTACCCGCCACCCAGACATCACGGATCTGCCCGCGATGACCGGCAAACAGCCAGCGATTGAGCAGCGCATGGTCCGGGCAGCTGGCCAGCCAGCTCTCCTGTTCCAGCACCAGCCAGTCGGCGCGCTGGCCTGGGGCAAGTACGCCGGTTTTCACGCCACACGCCTGCGCACCGCCCGCAGCCGCCTGCTGGTACAGCACGTCGCCCACCGACGGTTGTTGCGCGGTGACAATACGATTGCGGCGACGGTCACGCAGCCGCTGGGCATACTCCAGCCAGCGCAGCTCCTCGACCACATCGAGTGACACATGGCTGTCAGAGCCGATGCCCCAGCGGCCACCCTGCGTGATATAGTCCGTTGCCGGGAAGATGCCGTCGCCAAGGTTGGCTTCAGTGGTCGGGCACAATCCCGCGACGGCACCGCTGCGTGCCAGACGCTGAATTTCATCCTGATCAAGATGGGTGGCATGGATCAGACACCAGCGGGCATCTACTGCAAAGCGGTTCAGCAGCCAGCTCACCGGGCGTTCACCGCTCCAGGCGAGGGAGTCGTTAACCTCTTTCTCCTGTTCGGCAACGTGGATATGTACGGGAAGATGCGATGAGGACGCTGCCAGCACCTGCTCCATCTGCTGCTGGCTGACAGCACGCAGTGAGTGGAAACACAGACCGTGATTATGCAACGGCTTGTCGCGCAGCAGATGCTGCAGTTTCTCCTGCTGGCGCAGATAACTTTCCGCATACTGAATAAAGCGTTTTTGTCCGGCCTGCGGTGGCTGGGCGCCAAAACCGCTGTAGCTGTACAGTACCGGCAGCAGCGTCTGGCCGATGCCGACATCCTCTGCTGCTGCGATCAGCTGTTGCAGCATGTCATCGTCAGCATAGGGATTACCGTGCGGATCATGGTGCAGATAATGGAACTCCGCCACCTGGGTATAACCGCCTTTCAGCATGTCGATATACAGATGGCGGGCGATATCCCCCACCTGTTCCGGTGACAAACGCTGCACCATGCGATACATCAGATCGCGCCAGGTCCAGAAACTGTCCTGCGGATCGCCCGCGACTTCCGCCAGCCCGGCCATCGCCCGCTGAAAGGCATGTGAATGCAGATTGGCTATCGCCGGGATCACCGCGCCGGGCAGGGGAGTGGCGTCTCCGGCCTCGCTGTCGGTATGAATCGCTCTGATAAAACCCTGCGCATTGACCTCAATCCGAACCGCGTGCTGCCAGCCCTCTGCCAGCAAAGCGCGTGGCGCAAAATAACTCGACATGGTTGATCCTCAGGCGTTGTGGTTGTATATACATATACATACTTTAACGACTTCTGTAAATGGCGTGATGGACGGGAGAGCAAATGGCAGTCGAATTAAGCTGTGACAGTGTGTGGTATGGGGCTGACCTAGTCACCATGCGCGAGGGCCGCTACAACCTGATTGCCGATGGCGCACTGGCGGTGCGCGACGGGCAGATTGTCTGGATCGGGACACGGGAGGAATCAGCCTCGATTCAGGCCGCACAGCGCACCGACTTTGGCGGTGGCATTGTGACGCCCGGGCTGATTGACTGCCATACCCATCTGGTGTTTGGCGGTGACCGCAGTGGCGAGTTTGAGCAGCGCCTTAATGGTGTCAGCTATGCCGGGATTGCCGCGCAGGGCGGCGGTATTCTCTCCACCGTGCGCGCCACGCGAGCCGCTTCGCTGGATGAACTGGTCAGCAGCGCGCGCTGGCGCATTGATCGTCTGCTGGCGGAAGGGGTCACCACGCTGGAGATCAAATCCGGTTATGGTCTTGATGAAGAAAGCGAACTGCGTATGTTGCAGGCCATCCGTCTGCTGGCACAGCAGGTGCCAGCGGATGTGATGGCGACCTGTCTGGCGGCGCACGCCTTCCCGCCGGAATTTAAAGATAACCCTGATGGCTGGGTGGATGTCATTTGTCAGCGTCTGCTGCCGGAAGTGAAAGCGCAGCAGCTGGCGGATGCCGTGGATGCGTTCTGCGAGCACCTCGCCTTTTCCCCTGCACAGGTGACGCGCGTCTTCGAACGGGCGCAACAGCTGGGACTGCCGGTCAAACTGCACGCTGAACAGCTGTCATCGCTGGGCGGCAGTGCGCTGGCGGCGCGTTTCAACGCCTTGTCCGCCGATCATCTGGAGTACGCCACCGAGAGTGATGCACAGGCGATGGCCGCACATGGCACGGTAGCGGTGCTGTTACCGGGCGCGTTTTATCTGTTGCGTGAAACCCAGCGACCACCGGTGGAACTGTTCCGTCAGTATCAGGTGCCGATGGCGCTGGCCAGTGATGCTAATCCTGGTACTTCGCCGGCGTTGTCGCTGCGTCTGATGCTGAATATGGCCTGCACTCTGTTTGGCATGACGCCGGAAGAGGCGCTGGCGGGTGTCACCCTGAATGGCGCGAAAGCGCTGGGACTGGAGAAGAGCCACGGCACGCTGGAGTGCGGCAAAGTGGCGAATTTTGTTCACTGGCCGCTGGCGCGTCCGGCGGAACTGGTTTACTGG
Source organism: Erwinia sp. V71 (assembly GCF_965644245.1). Lineage (NCBI taxonomy): Bacteria > Pseudomonadati > Pseudomonadota > Gammaproteobacteria > Enterobacterales > Erwiniaceae > Erwinia > Erwinia sp. V71. Next base: position 23,936 of record NZ_CBFFRK010000057.1, on the reverse strand, counting down.
CTGGGCGGACAGCTGCCTTGCCAGGTTATCTATCGAGGAGAGGCGCAATGACCCCGTATCACTTTTCGACCGGCAGCCTGCCGCTGCTGATCAGTATTCCCCATGCCGGAACGGCGCTGACGCCGGAAGTTGAGGCCGGATTAAGTGACGCGGCGCGCGGTCTGCCGGATACCGACTGGCATATTCCGCAGCTGTATGATTTTGCCCGCGAACTGGGGGCGAGTCTGCTGGTGGGCAACTATTCACGTTTTGTTATCGACCTGAATCGCCCGGCGGACGATCAGCCGCTGTACACCACGGCCACCACGGGTCTGTTCCCGGAGACGCTGTTTGACGGCACGCCGACGTTTCAGCCGGGCAAAACGCCCACTGAGGCACAACGGCAGGGCTATCTGCAGGATATCTGGCAGCCTTATCACCAGCAGATCCAGCAGGAACTGGCACGGCTGAAGCAGCAGTTTGGCTATGCACTGCTGTTTGATGCTCATTCGATTGCTTCGGTGATCCCGCGGCTGTTTGACGGCCAGCTGCCGGACCTGAATATTGGCACCAACAGTGGTGAGAGTTGCCCGCGTGAGTTCAGTGATGCGCTGGTGGCATGCTGTGAAAATCAGTCGCGCTTCAGCTGGGTGCTGAACGGGCGTTTCAAAGGCGGCTATATCACCCGCGCCTATGGCAAACCGGCGGAAAACCAGCATGCGGTGCAGCTGGAACTGGCACAGTGTAACTATATGGATGAGCAACCGCCGTTTGGCTGGCGCGCTGACCGCGCCGCTGAGTTGCAGCCGCTGTTAAAACAGCTGATTAGCACCTTGCTGGAACAGGGCGCCGCACGCGGATAATTCAGCTTTGCTGCTGAAAACGACCAAACATCTTATAACGCGCGCCAGGATAGAGCAGGCGCGCGGATGTCACCACATTCTCCCGATGCCAGGTACGACGCTGGATCTGCAGGCAGGGTTCCGTGTCACTGATTTTCAGCAGCTGTTGCTCCAGTGCATTGGCATTCACGGCTTCCACCACATGTTCACCGGCGGTCAGTGGCGCGACCTGCGTCAGATAAGCAAACGGGGTGGTGCGGGTGAAATCCTGTTGCAGATACAGCGGTGACACCTGCGGATTGACCAGACGGTCTTCCAGCTGTACCGGCACATCATTGTCATAATGCACGATGCGCGAATGAAACAGCACCGCACCCGGCGGCAAACTAAATGCCTGTGCTGAGGCGGTGCTGGCCTGTTCGCTGCACAGCAGCAGTACCCGGCTGGTGTGGCGATGGCCGCGATTTTCAATTTCATCGGCGATATTGTGCACTTCCAGCATCGGGGTAAAGGCTTTGATCTCGGCGACAAAGGTGCCAACCCCTTGCAGGCGCATTAAATAGCCTTCGGTGGTCAGCTCACGCAGCGCACGGTTGATGGTCATACGGCTGACCGCCAGATTGCTGACCAGCTCGCTTTCCGACGGCACGCGCTGATGCGGCTGCCAGTGACCATTGCGAATCAGATTGATGATGCCCTGCTTCACTTGCTGATAGAGCGGCGCTGGCTCATCGCTGGCCAGCCGGATCATTTCTGCCAGGGTTTTGTACTCAGACACAGCAGTAACCTTTTTCGTGAACATGCTCTGAGTGTACACCAGTTATGTGATCTGTATCTGTCTATACAATAGCGTGTCGCGGAAATTTTTTACCGTGCTGTGTTGATGTTCCATAACAGGGCAGCGTGCCATTTGCTGGTGCGTTACTGGCAGGCGTTACACTAAGTTATAGAATAAATATGATATAAATCAGTTGCCTGATATTTTTTTTATTCTGGCACGCTCTTTGCTGTACTTGTATGTACAAGACATAACAATCACGCTTAACATTTCAATAACAATACCTGTGTCACAGCAATAATTCGTCACTGAGGTATTGTCAGAGTTGTGGTTGTATATACATGACATAACACTTGCAGCACCCCATGATCCCTAACTGATGGTCACCAGACCCTTAATTCTCCAGGAGCGCTTGATGAAACAGATGATGTTATTCCGTCGATTACTGGTTGGCAGCCTTGTTACTGCGGCACTGACTGGCGCATTACCGTTACAGGCGAAAGAGTGGAAATCGATCACCATTGCGACGGAAGGCAGCTACGAACCGTGGAACCTGACGCTGCCGGGCGGCAAGCTGAGCGGCTTTGAACCCGAACTGATGGCGGATCTCTGTAAGCGTATGCAGATGAATTGCAAGCTGGTGGTGCAGAACTGGGATGGCATGATCGCCGGACTGCAGGCCGGTAAGTACGATGTGATCATGGATGCGATTGTGATCACCGCCGATCGCAAGAAAGTGATCGACTTCAGCGTGCCTTACGCCTCCACACCGGCCAGCTTTATCGCGCCGAAAGGTAAACTGCTGCCGGAAGCCACAGGTGAACACGCCATCATTAAGCTGCACGATGATGCGAAAGAGATTGAGCCAGCGATTGCCAGTCTGAAGCAGGCACTGAAGGGCAAAACCATCGGCATTGCCTCCGGCACGGTATATACGCCATTTATCGATGCTTATTTCAGGGATATTGCCACCGTGCGTGAGTATAACGCGTCTGCAGATGCCATCCTTGACCTGCAGGCAGAACGTATTGATGCGGTCTTTGACGACGTGACTTTCGCCGAATCGATCCTCGCTAAACCTGAAAACAGCAATCTGCAATTCACCGGTCCGAAGCTGAGCGGTCCCATCTGGGGCGAGGGTGAAGGTCTTGGCTTCCGTAAATCGGACGGTGATCTGCGCGCGAAACTGGATGAAGCGATCAAAGCCGCGCTGGCGGATGGCACCGTGAAAAAGCTCAGCGAGAAGTGGTTTAAAACTGACGTAACGCCATAAGCGAGGTGCAGTCATGATGGCCATGTTGGGTTTTGGTGAAAATGGCTGGGGCGGTCTGATCCTCAGCGCGGCGTTAACCACCTTGCTGCTGTCGCTGGTGGCGCTGATGGTGGGAGCGGTGGTCGGCGCAGGGGTGGCAGCCGCCAAGCTGTCGCCACGCCGCCCGGTGCGCTGGCTGGGCGACGGCTACTCCGTCATTTTCCGCGGCATTCCCGAGCTGCTGATTATTTACCTGTTCTACTTTGGCGGCTCCGGACTGATTACCCAGATTGGCCAGCTGTTTGGCGCGGACGGCTTTATCGAAGTGCCGCCGTTTCTGATTGGTGCGCTGGCGATCGGTCTGATCTCCGGGTCGTATCAGGGTGAAGTCTATCGCGCTGCCCGTCTGGCGCTGGCACCCGGTGAGATCGAAGCCGCGTACGCCATCGGCCTGCCGAAATGGCGGGTGCTGCAGCGCATTATTGTGCCGCAGGTGGTGCGCTATGCGCTGCCGGGCATGTCCAATGTCTGGCAGATGAGCCTGAAAGATTCGGCGCTGATTTCCGTCACCGGTATTGTCGAGCTGATGCGTGCCAGCCAGGTGGCGGCCGGGTCGACGCGCCAGTATTTCACCTTTTACCTTATTGGAGCGGCCTGTTATCTGGTGCTGACGGTGCTGTCGAACAGTGCCTTCCGTCGCGCAGAAAAACGCCTTGGCCGCGCCCATCAAAGTCGCACGGCGGCGCAGAACTGAGCCCGGAGCCTCTGATGATTGATTTCCCGTTTCTGACTGAAATCTTTCTTAAGCTGCTGACGGCGCTGCCGGTGACGCTGGGACTGTTTTTCGCCTCCTTTGCGCTGGGCGGCCTGCTGGCGCTGGTGATTCTGGCGCTGCGCATGAGCAAAAACCGCTTGCTGAGCAGTTTTGCCCGTGGCTATATTCTGGTGTTTCGCGGCTCACCGTTGCTGATCCAGCTGTTTCTGATTTATTACGGACTGGGGCAGTTTGAGCTGGTGCGGCAGAGTGTTGTCTGGCCGGTGCTGCGTGAACCTTTTGCCTGTGCCGTCGTCGCGCTGGCGCTGTGTACCGCTTCGTATACCGCCGAGATCCTGCGTGGCGGTTTGCTGGCGATCCCGGCCGGGCAGATTGAAGCCGGGCTGGCGTGTGGCATGTCGCGCTGGCTGCTGCTGCGCCGCGTTATCGCGCCCGTGATGTTGCGCTATGCGCTGCCAGCGTACTCGACAGAGGCGATTTTGCTGGTGAAATCCACCGCGCTGGCGAGCCTGGTGACGGTGTGGGATGTCACTGGCGTGGCGCAGCAAATTATTCAGCGCACCTACCGCACCATGGAAGTGTTTATCTGTGCCACGCTGATCTATCTGATTCTTAACTTTATTATCGTACAGGTGTTTGCCTGGGTTGAACGTCGTCTGTCGCCGCGTCCGCGTCCGTTAACGGACGCACCTGCACCTGCCGCGACGTTAGCTGCCGGAGAGAAACATGAGCCATAATCGTCCCGTAACCCTTGCTATGCGTGATATCCATAAGTCATTCGGCTCACTGGAGGTGCTGAAAGGTATCTCTCTGGAAGCATACAAAGGGGATGTGATCTCGATCCTCGGTGCCAGTGGCTCGGGGAAAAGTACCTTCCTGCGCTGCATTAACCTGCTGGAAACGCCGGATTCTGGTGTGGTGAGCGTCAGTGGTGAAACCATTGAGATGAAGCGCCACAGTCGCGGTCATCAGCTGGCTGCCAGCCATAAACAGGTGGAGCTGATCCGTTCGCGACTCGGCATGGTATTCCAGAGCTTTAATCTGTGGTCGCATATGACGGTGCTGCAAAATGTGATTGAAGGGCCGCACTATGTGATGAAGAAAAACCGTAAAGAGTGCATCGAACAGGCAGAGAAAATACTCGATCGTGTCGGCTTATTAAATCGCAAAGACTTTTATCCCTCACAACTGTCTGGTGGCCAGCAACAGCGGGTGGCGATTGCCCGCGCACTGGCGATGGAACCGGAAGTGATGCTGTTTGATGAACCGACCTCCGCGCTTGACCCGGAGCTGGTTGGCGAAGTGCTGAAAGTGATGCGCAGTCTGGCGGAAGAGGGGCGTACCATGCTGGTGGTCACCCATGAGATGGGCTTTGCGCGTAATGTCTCCAATCGGGTGGTGTTTATGCATCAGGGCATGATTGACTGTCAGGGCACGCCGGACGAGATGTTTGGTGCCGGTGGTTCGCCGCGTTTCCAGCAGTTTATTTCCCGTCATCACTGAGCCACGTGAGGATTATGTGAATAGCATACAGGTTAACTGGGGCGATGCGCCCCTGCGCTGGCAGGACGTGGTGACGGTAGCACGCGGTGGCGCGCAGCTGACCCTCACCGTCGCGGCATGGCAGCGTATTGAGAATGCGCGGCAGATTGTCGATAACATCGTTGCCGCCGGGCAGATTGCCTATGGCATCAATACCGGATTAGGCGCGCTGTGCAATATTACGCTCAGCGATGATGAGCTGAGTCAGCTGTCACGCAATACCCTGATGAGCCACGCCTGCGGCGTCGGGCCGCTGCTGAGTGATGAGCAGGCACGTGCCATTATCTGTGCGGCGATTGCCAACTACAGCCACGGCAAATCGGGCATTTCGGCGACGGTGGTGCGCGCATTGCTGGTGCTGCTGAACCATCAGATTACCCCGCACATTCCCTCACAAGGGTCAGTCGGTTATCTCACCCATATGGCCCATGTCGGGCTGGCGCTGACTGGCATTGGTAATGTCAGTTATCGCGGGCAGGTGGTCAGCGCGGCCGAGGCGCTGGCGGCGGAAGGACTCAGCATCTGTCCGCTGGGGGCGAAAGAGGGGCTGAGCCTCGTAAATGGCACCCCCTGTATGACCGGGCTCTCCTGCCTGGCGCTGGACGATGCCAGCCGCCTGCTGGACTGGGCGGATATCACCGGGGCGATGAGCTTCGAAGCATTGCGTGGTCAGATTGTCGCTTTTGACGCAGAAATTCTGGCGCTGAAAGCCAGTGCGGGGATTCAGCGTGTCGGGCAGCGTCTGCGCCAGCTGCTGAGTGGCAGCCAGATTATCGCCAGCAGCGAGGGGGGGCGGACTCAGGATGCGCTTAGTCTGCGCTCAATGCCACAAATCCACGGCGCGTGCCGCGATCAGTTTACCCATGCCGCGCAGCAGATTGTCACCGAACTGAATGCCGCCACGGATAATCCGCTGGTGCTGGGCACGCCGGATAACTGGCGGGTGGTGTCGCAGGCTAATCCGCATGGCGAGTCGGTGGCGATGGCGGCCGATGTGCTGGCGATGGCGCTGGCAGAAATCGGCAGCGTTGCCGAGCGGCGACTGGACCGGCTGATTAATCCGCTGGTCAGCGGATTACCGGCGTTTCTGGTGGCGCAGCCCGGCGTCAACTCCGGCATGATGATTGCGCAATATGTCGCGGCCGCCCTGTGTGGCGAAAACCGTCAGCTGGCGCAACCGGCAGTGCTGGATAATTTTGTCACCTCGGGATTGCAGGAAGATCACCTCAGCCTCGGCACCAGTTCGGCGCTGAAGCTGCTGAAGCTGGTGGAGAATCTGTACCAGATTCTGGCAATTGAATATCTGCTGGCGGCGCAGGCGCTCGATTTCCATGGTGCAGATCAAGCCGGGCAGGGCACACAGCAGGCCTGGCAACTGTTGCGCGCACAGGTGGCGAGCTGGCAGGAAGATCGCTGGCTGGCGCCGGAGATCGCGCAGTCAGCTGCGCTGCTGAAAGACCCGCGCTCACTGCAGGCGATTAACGTGCAAAGCGAGTCATAACGCTATCACCACCACGCGCAAGAGAAGAAAAAGCGTCGTGGTGGTTTACGCTGTATCTCTCAGCTTGTATCTTACGCGCCGAGCCACTACGAGAGATTCTGATGAAACAGCCTGCTGAGAAACCCCTTTTTCACCCACGCAACCGCCATCGCGGTCGTTACGACTTCGCTGCGCTGATCGTCTGCCATCCGGCGCTGGCACCCTTTGTGCAGGTGAACCAGTACGGCAATGAATCGGTGGATTTCGCCGATCCCGAAGCGGTGAAAGTGCTCAACCAGGCGCTGCTGCATTTCCACTATCAGATTGAACACTGGGCGATCCCCGACGGCTTCCTCTGCCCGCCGGTGCCTGGCCGTGCCGATTATATTCACCATCTTGCCGACCTGCTGGCGGAAGATCATCAGCGTGTGGTTCCGCGTGCCATCAACGTGCTGGATATCGGCTGTGGAGCGAACTGCATCTATCCACTGATTGGTTTCCGTGAATATGGCTGGCGTTTTACCGGCTCGGAAAGCAATGAGCAGGCGATCAAATCCGCCAATGCGATTATCGCTGCCAATGCCGGTCTGGCACAGGGCATCCGCCTGCGTCGTCAGAAGGATAATCACGCCATCTTCCGCGGTGTGATTCATAAAAATGAGCTGTACCATGCCAGCGTGTGTAATCCGCCATTCCACGCTTCTGCCGGTGATGCACAGCAGGGCACGCAGCGTAAACTGCGTAATCTGGGACTGGATAAAAACGCGCCGCTGAACTTTGGCGGCCAGCAGGATGAACTGTGGTGTGAAGGTGGCGAGAAAGCCTTTATCGGCCGCATGATTACCGAAAGCGTCGACTTCGCCCGCCAGTGCATCTGGTTTACCTCGCTGGTATCACGCAAGGAAAACCTGCCCGATCTGCGCCGTGCGCTCGAGCAGGCGGGTGCCGTGCAGGTGCGGATTGTCGATATGGCACAGGGACAGAAACAGAGCCGGTTTATCGCCTGGAGCTTTTTCGATAAAGCGGCCCGAACCCGCCTGCTGAGCAGGTAAGCCTTATTCCGGGGCGGACAGCGCCCCTGCGCCTGCGGCGCCATTCACGTCGGTGCCGGTCTGTAACACCTGCACCGTCTGGCGTGGCGCTTTAATACCTGCGGCGTCGAAGTGTTTTTTCACCATATCATCCAGCGCAAAACGTACCGTCCACTGCTTCAGCGGCTGGGTGGTAAACGACACGCGCACGGTAAAGGCCTGGTTGGTCAGGCCGACCAGCCCGGCAAACGACGGTTCGCCAATCACCAGTGCACGGATTTCTTCTTTTTCCATCAACGCTTTTACCGCACTCTGCAGGGTGGCGTTCACTCTCTCGCTGTCTTCATTGCGATCCACATCGTAGTTGGCGACAAACGAGCCAATTCCGCGCACAAAGTTGGCGAAGGTGGTAATCGAGGACCACGGAATAATATGGTACGCACCGGTATCCTGACGCACGCCGACGGAGCGAATCGACATGCGTTCCACCGTACCGGTAATCGCGCCGATGGTGACCAGATCGCCGGTGTTCATACCGTTTTCGAACTGAATAAACACCCCGGTGATAATATCTTTTACCAGTGTTTACGAGCCGAATGAGATCGCCAGCCCTAACGCGCCCGCACCCGCCAGCAGCGGGGCGATATTCACCCCGACTTCCGACAGCACAATCATAATGGTGATGGTACTGATCACCACCGCCAGCGCGTTGCGAAACAGCGTCAGCAGTGTGCGGGTGCGTGCGCTCGGTAGCGGGCGGCCATAGGAATCGGAGGCCAGACGGCTCTCAATCAGACTTGCCAGCAGCGTCCAGCCCACCGCTGAGAACAGCAGGATCACCAGCACGCGGATAATAATATCCACCATTTTCTCACCGGCCCCGACGGTCAGCCAGTGCCACAGGTCGAACAGATTCCAGGCATTCAGCAGCATCAGGATCACGGCAAATACGGTCAGGATACGGGCGATTTTCAGCAACATCGACACCCAGCCATTGACGCGCTTTTGCAGCTCGGGATAGTGGCGATGCAAATCAGGCGACAGGGTAATGGTTTTGGCAATCCAGCGGCTGAGAATGCCGGAGACCAGCGCTCCGAGGCCAATAATCGCCAGGCTGCGTACGGAAGCTGACATCATAAACTGCAGGCTGTTGCCCGGATTAAACAGCGACAGGAAGAACAGCACCACAAAGTAAGCGCTTGCCAGCCAGTGCCACACCAGCGCAAAGGCGCGAATAAACAGCGCGAAAAACGACATACTGCGCTCTGCCAGCGCCACCAGTTCATGCTGAATATTGCGCCGGTTATGGAAAATCAGATACAGCGCCCAGGCGGTAATCAGTCCCATAATCACCACATTAACCAGTGCACCGGTCTGCAGATTCACCTGGTTACTGACAATCGGCACGATCACCAGCAGGCCGTAGCCAATCACGCCGCTTAGCCAGCTCAGACGGGTATTCCAGTAGCGCGCGCGGTTATCGGCAATGCGGAACGGCCGCAGTTCCGGCACTTTCGGGCAGAAGATTAAGCGCAACACCGCCTTAAAGAATTCGACCAGGGCAAAGGCATTAAGAAACAGTCCCTGCTGGCGGGCGATGGTGCGGTTATTGTCATTCAGGTAGTCACTCATAAACTGGCCGGCAAACAGCGCCAGCAACGCCAGGTCAATTACAAAGGCGGCGATAATCATCGCAGGCAGATGCAGCCAGCTGGATCGTTCACTGTTTTTATCACGTCCCCAGCGCCCCATGCGCCGATACAGTGGCATTGCCAGCCAGCGGATCAGCCACCAGAAGGCAAACAGCGCGGCTGCCAGCATCAGAAAGTGGCTGACGGCATTGAAGAAGGTTTGCTGGTTGAAGGTTTTGTGGGGGGCGGAGAGGATACTGTTATGCAGCTCGGCAAACTGTGAGGCGAAGGCAGTGCCGTAGTGACGGCTGACATCGGTTAATCCCTGCAGTACGGTTTTATCTTCCGCTTCTTCTGTCGGCGGGGTAAGCACTGGCTCACTGCTTTCCGGCGGCGTGGTAGCGGCATTACGCAACTGCTCAATCAGTTCACCGCGCGACTGTTCGTTTTGCAGGATATTCGCCAGCGCGGCATAGGCAGCACGTTTCTCTTCGACGCTCGGCTGCTCCGCACTGGCCTCCGCAGGCTGCGATGACTGGCTTTGTTGTGCCGCAACGCTGGCGGCTGGCAGAGAGACCGCCTGCGCCTGCAAACTGACGCCAGCCAGCAGCATCAGCAGTAAAAAACCGTGGCAGACAAATCGTCGGGAGTGAGCCAGCATTGTATCCTCCTGTTGCGGCACGAAAAACAGCGTCGACAACCAAGTATAGCGGGGCTGGTGGCGTGGGGGAGGAATGTGAGGTTTTTGGGATTAGGCTGAAACTGAGTAGTGAGTAATGAGTAATGAGTAATGAGTAATGAGTAATGAGTAATGAGTAATGAGTAATGAGTGGGTGCAGGGTGCGAAAGTGTGCACAGTGCAGCCCCTTCCCCCGCAAGCGGGGGAAGGGGCTTAAGCATCAGGACACGTGCTGCAGGAACTCACGCAGACGCGCACTTGGTGGGTTGGTGATCAGGGTATCCGGGTCACCATCCTCCGCGATGCGGCCTTTGTCGATAAAGATCAGACGTGACGCCACTTTCTGCGCAAAGCCGACTTCATGGGTCACAATCACCATGGTCATGCCTTCTTCCGCCAGATCCTGCATTACTTTCAGCACTTCGTGGCGCAGTTCCGGATCGAGCGCAGAGGTTGGCTCATCAAACAGCATCATCTTCGGTTTCACTGCCAGCGCACGGGCAATCGCCACACGCTGCTGCTGACCACCGGAAAGCTCAGACGGGAAGTGGTGCGCACGCTCAGCGAGGCCCACTTTCGCCAGCAGTTCTTTCGCCAGCTTCTGTGCATCTTCCTTCTTCGCGCCACGCACGCGAATCGGACCGAACGCGACGTTGTCCAGTGCGCTCATCTGCGGGAACAGATGGAACTGCTGGAACACCATGCCCGCTTCCTGACGAATCAGGCGCTCATCGACTTTCGGGTCGTTTACTTTCAGGCCGTCAACAATCAGTTCGCCGCTGGTGATCTCTTCCAGTTTGTTGATGCAGCGCAGCAGGGTGGATTTACCGGAGCCGCTTGGGCCGATAATCACCACCACTTCGCCCTGGTTGATTTTCAGGTCGATGTCATGCAGCACCTTGGTCTGACCAAAGTGCTTGGATACGTTTTTAAACTCAATCACAGGATTTTCATCCTTTTTTCAATGCGACGCAGAACGAAACTCAGCACCAGCGTAATAATCAGATAGATAACCGCAACCGCACTCCAGATCTCCAGCGCACGGAAGTTACCCGCAATAATTTCCTGTCCCTGGCGCGTCAGTTCCGCCACGCCAATCACGATAAACAGGGAGGTATCTTTGATACTGACAATCCACTGGTTACCCAGCGGTGGCAGCATGCGGCGCAGTGCCAGTGGCATAATCACGTAACGCAGGGTTTCACGGCGCGACAGACCCAGCGCCAGACCCGCTTCACGGAAGCCTTTGTTGATGGACAGTACGGCACCACGGGTAATTTCGGCGATATACGCGCCGGAGTTAATCATGATGGTGACCACGGCGGCGCTGAACGGATCAATACGCAGGTCGGTAAAGGCCATTGGCAGGGCGAAGTAGATAAACATCACCTGCACCACGATTGGCGTACCGCGAATCAGTTCAATAAACACCAGCGCGATGTTGCTGGCAATCCAGCCGCCATAAGCGCGGGCAAAACCGGCCACCAGGCCGATAATCAGGCCGCCAACCAGACCGAGGACCGAAATCCACAGCGTCATTTTGGCGCCTTCCAGCAGGATGGGCAGAGCTGGCCAGATGGCGCTCCAGTCGAACTGCATGATACTTACTCCTGAACGAAAAACATTTTTGTTGAAATGGAAAAATGCAGGGACGTAATGCCGCCCCTGCAAATCAAACCACGTGGGTTAGTTTAAATTATTATTTAGGCTCGGTACCGAACCATTTTTTGTAGATAGTGTTGTAAGTGCCGTTTTCACGCAGGGTTTTCAGCGCGCCGTTCACTTTTTCACGCAGGTCGTCGCTGCCTTTCGGGAAAGCAACACCGTACTGCTGAGCTTCGATGGACTCACCAACCGCTTTGAAACGGCCTTTGCCGGCAGTGTTGATGAAGTAGAGGATGTTTGGCGTATCGTGCAGCACCGCATCGGCACGGTTAGTGCCTAACTCCATGTAGGCGTTATCGATGTTCGGGAACTGACGCAGATCTTTGGTTTTGATGTTTGCTTTCGCATAGTCAACAGAACCGGTGCCACTTTTCACGGCAACAACTTTGCCGTTCAGGTCGCTGATCCCTTTCACATCTTTCTCGTTTTCACGCACCATCACCAGCAGGCCGCTTTTGTAGTAGCCTTCGGAGAAGTCGATCGCCTTTTTACGCTCGTCGGTAATGGTGATGCCCGCCAGCGCCAGGTCGACGTTTTTGGTTTGCAGTGCCGGAATGATGCCGCTGAAGTCCATTGGCTTCAGCTCATAGCTTAGCTTCAGTTCCTTAGCGATTGCGTCCCACAGATCGATATCGAAACCAACGTATTTATCACCCTGTTTGAATTCAAACGGAACGAATGCGGTATCGGTAGCGACGATCAGTTTTTTGTCTGCAGCAGTGGAAGAAACAGCGAATGCCAGCGTCAGCGCGGCAAGAGAAACCTTCAAAATTGACTTCATCATCTTGTCCTTATCCTGAGTCGGGGCAGGCCCCGTTGTTGTGTTGCCCGCTGCCATATGAAAAAACTATGCCAACTTTTCATATCGTTAAAAAACAGCGGGTTAATCCGTCCAATGGAAACTTAATCTTTAGCTTTGCGTGCTTAGCACCAAAATGAGGCACCAAAATGGCGCATTAAGATCATTGTGGTGCAGCGGCACGGCATCCACTAAAGCATTAAATCGGGGGAGCGAGGAACAGGATAGTTGAGAATATGTTAACGCGATCAATTTTCTGCTGAAATCACTGAAAATGAGGACTGAATGCGGCGGCTGATGCCGCCGCAGGAAGGCGTGCTACTCGATATTAGACTCGATAAACCACAGGAACTTATCCAGATCGCGCGATGCTGCAGTGAAGATATCGGCGCTGTCTTCGTCCGGAACGTCACCGATGGCTTTACGCAGGTCGTTTGCCACGACGGCATAACGGTCCGCCAGCGCTTTCAGGTGATCCTGCACGCTGTGGATGTCCAGCGGATAGCTTTTCAGCGGCGTCTTGTTATTGACCACCTGCGTGGTGCCCAGTGCCACGCCACCCAGCTGAACCACACGTTCTGCCACGGTGTCCTGGTGTTCATTAATGGCGGTGCGGAAGCCGTCCAGCATTTCATGTACAGCGATAAAGTTAGCGCCGCGCATGTTCCAGTGCGCCTGCTTGGTGATCAGTGACAGATCAACTAACTCAGTGACCAGACGGTTGAGCACCTCGATAGTGGCTTTTTTGTCTTTGTCTGACATGTCATTACGGGTGTAAATCAGATCGGACGCTTTTGCTTTAACCAGTTTTGCGGTACTCATCATTAATATCCTCTTAATGTGGTTGCCTGAATAAGATGGAAATAAGTATAGCACTGGTTTTAAATCCTGCAGTAACGTTGCTGCCTATTAGTCGGATAGCAATAACCTGTTGCCCGCGCTGAATTTAAATATCATCGATAGTGCTATTGAGAATATTTATCATTCTCTTTCAGGTAATAACAGGTTTGATTTAAGCGCATTTTTTAATGATGTAACGCAACGGTGAAATATATTCGTCATTCAGGTTTAAATATTATGGAAAATATTCAGCCCGTGGCGGGCTGAATATCAGGATGCGAGAAAAATGTTATTCGCGAATATCGCTTACCGCATCGAGCTGCGTTTTCTTCGGTCGCAGAGTCAGTGTGGCACCAATCGATGCACCAATGATTGCCAGCAGCGCCAGCCACTGCACCAGCGTCAGCACTTCGCCGAGGAACAGCATGCCGGACATTGCCGCCATTGCCGGTTCCAGGCTCATCATGGTGCCAAAGGTGCGTGCAGGCAAACGGGTCAGCGCAATCATCTCCAGCGAATAGGGCAGAGCACTGGACAAAATGGCGATCGCGATAGCTGCCGGGATCAGTGACAGCTGCCAGATGCCGCTGTCGGCAAAAGTCAGGCCAACCGGCACAAAGACGATTGCGGCGATCACCGAACCCATTGCTACCGTGGCCGGGCCGTGCTCTGACCCGGCTTTCTGTCCGGCGATAATATACAGCGCCCAGCATGCACCAGCGCCGACCGCCAGTGCTGCGCCGAGCGGGTCGACACTGGAAATATCATGCCCCAGCGGCAACAGGAACCACAGCCCGAGTACCGCCAGCGCGACCCAGACAAAATCCAGCAAACGACGTGAACCGAGCAATGCAAGCGTCAGCGGACCGGTAAACTCCAGTGCCACGGCGATACCCAGTGGCACGGTGCGCAGTGCCAGGTAGAACATATAGTTCATGCCACCCAGTGCCAGACCATACATCAGCAGTGGCAGCCGCTGTTCGCGGCGAAAACGCAGCCGCCACGGCTTAAAAATCACGCACAGAATCAGCGTGCCCAGGCCAAGACGCAGTGCTGTAATGCCAGGCGCGCCAACCACCGGGAACAGCGTTTTCGCCAGCGACGCGCTGCCCTGAATCGAGATCATGGCAATGAGAAGAACCAGAAGCGGCAGCCAGACGGGTGACTGCTTTTGCGGGGATGACATCCTGTTTACCTGCCTTAAATTCCATCGGTTTGACCAAATCAGCCGACAGTGTAATGGAGGACGCAGGAAAAAAACCTGAGCGGAGGGAAAAAATGTTAGCAAGAAGCGTCAAAACAGGTCGATTCAGGTAAATAAATGTCAGGCTGGTTTAAGAATTATCTCAATGAGCGATTTTTTATCGCGGGGTATAGTCATCAGATTATCACAATAAACATAAGTAAAAAGAATGACATACAAAACTTCATTAACGTTCTGTTACACCAAACATTGTGTTAGACAACAATTTGCGGGCAGAGTTTCTTGCTGTTTTTTGTTATATTTTCCAGCGTTGTCAGGAGATAAGTAGTTTCACATTTGAGGTGGTTATGAAAAAAATTGCATGTCTTTCAGCACTGGCTTGCGTACTGGCTGTATCCGCTGGTTCTGCAATGGCGCAGAGCACTGTTACCGCAGGTTACGCGCAGAGCGACGCTCAGGGCGTTGTAAACAAAGCTAACGGCTTCAACCTGAAATATCGCTACGAAAACGGCAGCGATCCACTGGGTTGGATCGGTTCTTTCACCTATACCGAAAAGAACCAGACCGTTGACGGTTTCTATAACAAAGGCCAGTACTACGGCATCACCGGTGGTCCTACATACCGTTTCAACGACTGGGCAAGCATCTACGGCGTTGTCGGTGTGAGCTACGGTAAAGTGAACGTGAATGGCGCAGATCGTGAACGTTACGACGGCAGCGACTACGGCTTCACCTACGGTGCTGGTCTGCAGTTCAACCCAATCCAGAACGTTGCTCTGGACGTGGGTTACGAGCAGAGCCGTATCCGCAGTGTTGACATCGGCACCTGGGTTGCTGGTGTGGGTTACAGCTTCTAATTTAGCTGACCCTGCGCGACACACGCGAAGAAAAAATCCGCCCCTGTGGCGGATTTTTTTTGCCTGCAATCCCGGACGGGGTCTGCCTTATCGGGATACCTGGGGCGACCACCTCTTAGCGCGCAAATGCATCCTGCTTCAGCTGCGCATATTCCACCCGCTGTAATTTAAAGCTGGTGACATACACTGGCGAGCCTTTGTCATTCGAAATAAACCGGTAGCGCGGTTTAATCTGTTCACTGCTGATACCTGTCCATTGCGCAAACAGCTGCAGAAAATCATTGGCCGAGCGTGCCGCTTTAATTATCTGATGTTTACTGTCGCCGCTGGACGTAATAAACATCGGCACCTGGAAATTCTGCTGATATTTATCATCGTGCGTCAGAAACTCATTCTTCGTGCCTTTTTCTTTAAATGCCATGCCGTGATCGGAAAAATAGATCAGCGAATAGTTTAACCCGCTGTTATGCAACTGCTGCTGCAGTTGCTGCAGGAAACTGTCTGTCTGGGTGATGCTGTATAAATAGCATGAGGTTTCCGTCGAGTGGACGAAATCACGGTACTGACCCTGAGTGCGATCACAGGTTTTTGGGTGGGAACCCATAATGTGGTACACCAGCAGGCGCGGAGCATCCAGCGGCTGCTTAAAGGCTTCCGGCGCCAGTTTCAGCATATCGTCGTCGCGGGTGGCTTTGTCGGCCTCAAAATCGCCCTGTTTCATAAACCAGACGTGATCGGCACGGCGCGCAATGCTGGCGATAGGCGTGTCATATTTGCCGATTTGCCCCTGATTGGAGAACCACCAGGTTTCAAAACCGGCGCGGTTCGCCAGGCTGATAATATTATCCTGATACAGTGGCTTGCCATCGACCACCCGATTGAGTGTCAGCCCCAGTGACTTCTGTGTTGAGGAGGCTGCCGAGGTGTAATTGACAAAGAACTGCCCCTTCGCCGAACTGGCAAACGGTGTGTTATCCCATTTGCCGCCAAACGCGCCCAGCGCATCACGGCGCGCGCTTTCGCCAATCACGATCACATACAGCTGGCGCGTCGGCTTCACTGCGCTGATCGTCCAGCCATCCTGCAACGAAACCAGCTGATTCATCCGGGCGATCTCATCATCTACCGATAATTTACTGACCACGGTATCTTTAACAAAACGCACCAGCGGAAAACCGGCATCGGTCAGGCTAAATGGATAGCCCGCTAGTTTATTCAGCGTCGGCTGTGTCAGCGAAGCCACGGCCACAAAGGCAAGGCTGGCGATTTCCAGCTGTGACCAGGCATGCGCCGCCTGCGGTTTACGGCGCAGCGCCAGTATACCGAGCAGGAAAATCCCCACCGCAATGGCGTAATCCAGCGGCGGGAAGATCTGCAGAATTTCGCTGGCCTCAGCCACATCGGTCGAATGCAGCGCCAGCAGGGTATTAAAGTTAGGCGGGCCATAGGCCTGACCAAACGGATAATAAGCAGCAGCCAGCAGCGTACAGAACAGGATCACGATTTTCTGTGTCCGCGGCAGGCGATTCGCCAGCAGAATCAGCAGGGCGGTAAAGGCAAAGGTATACAGCAGGCTGAGTGTGTAGCCGAGCGCCAGATTCAGCAGTAATGACAGCAATAAATAGAGTCCAGCCCACGGACTTAACAGCTGGCGAAAACTGCCGACGGCGGCGGTTTTAATTAAAGTCAGATTCATTTTTTCTTTTTTATATGACGCAATAACTGCATCTTCAGCATAAGCAGGAAGACGTATGGCCTGAAGCACTCGTTTTGAATGGGAGGGGGGACGGAGCGGAACCGTTTTTGCCAGCACTCTCACGAAAAGGCATGGCAAGATAATCCTCGTTTTTGGTAAAGGCAACCAGCAGGATGTGATCTTTCTGTGAGGCGGGATACAAATTTAGTGCAGAAACAATCAGGAAGCCTGATCTTCAGGCTTCCGTGGTGCAGTCAGCATCTCTAACAGCATCAGCCGCAGTGTGAAGGGCGACCGGCACAACAGCCGCAAAATCAAAGGTGCTTTCATTCTGGTAACCTCCTGTGATGCAAAACCTGGCATCACTTTATTGCTCACGTACATACCGTTTCCTCGTGTTTAGCGGCGATTCAGTAACAGGCAAAGCCCGCCGACGAACAGCAGGAACATCATTAACAGCAGGAAGGGTTCATTCATAATGGCGGCCTCCTCAGCGCGATGATGGCATGATCGCTTTATGAACAGTTATAGCATGGGCTATACCCTATAGCCAGTGCTATTTACCATATTCTTTGTTCTTGCTGGAGCTTCGTTTACAATGTGCCAGCACAGACCTGCAAGGCAGTCAAAAACGCAGGCTAATAAGAAGAGGAAGTTTATGAGTCGTCGCGCCAAACCCGCAGTTGCCAGCCTGAATGGCCCGCTGAAAGATATCGAGGAGCATGTCGAAGGATTTCGTCAGGTTCGCGAGGCCCATCGTCGCGAGCTGATTGATGACTATGTCGAACTGATCTCCGACCTGATCCGTGAATTTGGTGAAGCGCGGCAGGTGGATATGGCCGCACGGCTTGGTGTGTCCCAGCCGACGGTGGCCAAAATGTTGAAACGCCTTGCCACGACTGGTCTGGTGGAGCAGGTGCCGTATCGCGGTGTCTTTCTTACTGCCGAAGGTGAGAAGCTGGCTCAGGAGAGCCGCGAGCGTCATCATATCGTCGAGACATTCCTGCTGGCGCTGGGCATCAGCCCGGATACCGCGCGCCGCGATGCCGAAGGCATTGAGCACCATGTCAGTGACGAAACCCTGGCGATTTTCCAGCAGTTTTACCAGAACCGGGGTTAATTCCCGCCACGCCTGAGCAGTGAGCCAGCATGTCAACATTGTTGAAACCGTTTTTGCATGACCGTTTTCTGCATCTGTTACTGATCCTTGCGGCGTTGTTATGGTGTTTTGCGCCGTTTCAGCTGCGTGAACTGCCCGCGGCGGTGGACTGGAATACCATTATCACCTTGTGTGGCCTGCTGATGCTGACCAAAGGCATTGAAGCCAGCGGCTATTTCGAGGTGCTCGGGCGTCGCCTGATCCACCGTTTTCAGCATGAGCGCACGCTGGCGCTGTTTATGGTGGCGGGCGCTGCACTGCTGTCGACGTTCCTGACCAATGATGTGGCGCTGTTTATCCTCGTGCCGCTCACCCTGACACTGCGTAAATTCTCCAGCCTGCCGGTGTCACGCCTGATTATCTTTGAAGCGCTGGCGGTGAACGCCGGTTCGCTGCTGACACCGATTGGCAACCCGCAAAATATTCTGCTGTGGAATCATGGTCAGCTCAGTTTTTCTGCCTTTATCCTGACCATGCTGCCGCTGGCGGCATGGTTGTTGATCAGCCTGCTGGTGCTGACCTGGTTCAGCTTCAGCCGCCGCCAGATCCAGCGTCACGCGCAGGACGAGGTCAATGGCTGGCAGAAGCCGCTGCTGTTCACGGTGGTGGCGATGTATGTGCTGTTTATTGTTGCGCTGGAGCTGCAACTGGCGGGCTGGGGATTACTGCTGGTGGGGCTGATCTTCCTGCTGATGGCACGCCGGGTACTGCTGACCATCGACTGGAGCCTGCTGGCGGTATTTATCGTGATGTTTATCGATGTGTTTCTGCTGACCCGCCTGCCGCTGTTGCAGCAGCCACTGCATCAGGTCTCACAGCTGGGCGAGAGCGGTGTGTATCTGCTGGCCATCTGGCTGTCGCAGATTATCAGTAACGTACCGGCCACCATTCTGCTGCTGGGCACGCTGCCTGCCAGTACGCTGCTGGCCTGGGCGGTCAATATTGGTGGCTTTGGCCTGCTGCCGGGGTCGCTGGCGAACCTGATTGCCCTGCGCATGGCGAAGGATCGCGCGATCTGGTGGCGCTTCCATCTGTTCTCGGTGCCGATGTTACTGTGGGCGGCATTCAGCGGCTGGGCGCTGTATAGCCTGTTGTTCGGCTGATAAATTCTGCGCCCGGCCAGGGCAAACT
Organism: Erwinia sp. V71; assembly: GCF_965644245.1. Lineage (NCBI taxonomy): Bacteria > Pseudomonadati > Pseudomonadota > Gammaproteobacteria > Enterobacterales > Erwiniaceae > Erwinia > Erwinia sp. V71. The sequence goes on along the minus strand of NZ_CBFFRK010000057.1, from coordinate 4,596 downwards.
GATAACCCAATCTCATCCTAATCCGGAATTGTCAATTACCCCTGGCATTTGTCTTTATTCTTCCTATTGTTAATAGCAGTCTGCACTTAACGGGCCGGGTCTGGCCCGGCACATACTGTGAGAATTATGACAACTTCAGAGCATAAGCCGTCCTCTGCCGACGCGCATCAGCAAGGCAACGCCTCATCTTCTTCTGCCGACAACGATGAGACACCACATCAGCGCCCGGGCAAAAAGCCGCTGGTGGTGCTGGCGATCGTAGTGCTGGTGATGCTGATAGTCGCGCTGTGGTACTGGCTGGCGAATCGCCATATCGAAACGACGGATGACGCCTACACCGAAGGTGATGCAGTCACTATTGCGCCGAAAACGTCGGGTTACGTGGTGCAACTGCTGGTGAAAGATAACCAGCGGGTGAAAAAGGGTGACCTGCTGGTGCTGATTGACCCGCGGGATAGTGGCGCACAACGCGATCAGGCACAGGCGCAGCTTGGTCTGGCGATTGCCCAGTTACATCAGGCGCAGGCGCAGCTGGAGCTGTCGCGCGTGCAGTATCCGGCGCAGCGCGATCAGGCACTCGCGGAGCAGGCGAAAGCGGAAGCAAACTTCCTGAATGCGCAGGCGGATTATCGCCGTTTACGTGGAGTCGATCCGCGTGCGACCTCGCAGCGCAATATCGACAGCGCCAGCGCTCAGCTGCGTGCCGCGCAGGCACAGTTACAGAGCGCCAAAGCCCTGGTGGCGGTGGCGTCGCAGGTGCAGCTGCAGATTCGTCAGCAGGAAACCAATGTCGAAGCACGTGAGCAGCAGGTCGGGCAGGCAAGGGCGCAACTGGCGACCGCCGAGCTGAACCTGTCATACAGTGAAGTGCGTGCGCCTTACGATGGTTTTGTGACCCGTCGTAATGTGCAGCCCGGTTCGCTGGTGCAGGCGGGCACGGCGCTGTTTTCACTGGTGTCGCCGCAGGTGTGGATCACTGCCAACTTTAAAGAGTCGCAGCTGGAGCGGATGCGTCCGGGTAATAAGGTGGAGATCACTGTCGATGCCTGGCCGGAGATGAAGCTGGAAGGACATATCGACAGCATTCAGATGGGCTCCGGCTCGCGCTTCTCCGCCTTCCCGTCAGAAAACGCCACCGGTAACTTTGTCAAAATCGTCCAGCGCGTACCGGTTAAAATCGTGATCGACAAAGGGCTGGATGCGGATAAACCGCTGCCGCTCGGTCTGTCGGTTGAACCGAAGGTCACCGTGGAATGAGCCACCACGAGAGCGAAAGCTGGAAACCGGCCAGTAATCCCTGGCTGGTGGCGATGATCGTCACGCTGGCGGTCTTTATGGAGATCCTCGATACCACTATCGTCAACGTGGCGCTGCCGCATATCGCTGGCTCGCTCTCTTCCAGCTACAGCGAATCGACCTGGGTGCTGACCTCTTATCTGGTGGCGAATGGCATCGTATTGCCGATCTCGGCGTTTCTCAGCCGGGTGTTTGGCCGTAAACAGTATTTCCTGATCTGCATTGTGATGTTTACCGTCTGCTCGTTTCTCTGTGGCATCGCCACTGAGCTGTGGCAAATTATTTTGTTTCGCGTATTGCAGGGCTTTTTTGGCGGCGGTCTGCAGCCAGTACAGCAGTCGGTGTTGCTGGACTATTTCAAAGCGGAAGATCGCGGTAAAGCGTTTGGTCTGGCGTCCATCTCCATTATTGTTGCGCCGATTGTCGGGCCAACGCTCGGTGGCTGGATCACCGATAACTACAGCTGGCGCTGGGTATTTTTCATTAATATCCCGGTAGGCATTCTGACAGTGCTGGCGATTTATCAGCTGCTGGAAGATCCGCCGTGGGAGCGTAAGTGGGCGAAGGGCAAACTGCGTATCGACTATATCGGTATCTGTTTTATCACCCTCGGACTGGGCTGTCTGCAGGTGATGCTCGACCGTGGCGAAGATGACGACTGGTTCTCTTCTGACTTTATTCGTCTGTTTGCCGTGCTGACGGCGATTGGCCTGGTGGGAGCCGTCTACTGGCTGCTGTATGCGCGTAAACCGGTGGTGAATCTGCGCTGTCTGAAAGATCGTAACTTTGCCATCGCCTGCCTGTTAATGGCCGGTATGGCGATGATTCTGTATGGCAGCTCCGTGGTGCTGCCGCAGCTGGCGCAGCAGGATTTGGGGTATACCGCCACCTGGTCGGGGCTGGTGCTGTCGCCGGGGGCGGTGCTGGTGGTGCTGACCATTCCGCTGGTGTTGCAGCTGATGCCGCGGGTACAGACACGCTGGATTATTGCCTTTGGCTTTACCTGCCTGTGCGTCTCCATGTTTTATTCCGCCACCCTGACGCCGGATGTTGATTTCGCCACCCTGACGCTGATGCGCAGCGCCCAGTCACTGGGGCTGGGCTTCCTGTTTGTGCCATTGACCACTATCGCCTTTATCTCGATTCCACAACGGCTGAACGCCGACGCTGCCGCACTGTTTACCATGTTCCGCAATGTGGCGGGGTCGATAGGCATTTCGCTGTCGACCGCAGCCATTACCGACCGCGCGCAGGCGCGCAGTGCCGGGATGGTGCACAATATGACGCCCCTCCATGAGCCGTTTAACCTGACGCTGGATCGCTGGGCGCAGGCCATCCGCGATTTCACCCATGCGGTGGGCGATCCGCTGACGACGGCCAGCGGCCTGCTGTATAAAGAGATGCTGGCGCAGGCGCGTTTTCTGGCCTATATCGATGTTTTTATTGGTCTTGGTGTCGTGGCGCTATGCATGATTCCATTTTGTTTACTGCTTTCGCCGATCAAAAGCCAGGGCAGCCCGGGAGCACACTGATATGACTTTTCTCCTGAAGCACAGCGGCCTGCTGGTGGTGCTGGCGCTGACCGCCTGTACTGTTGGCCCTGACTACCAGGCACCGAAAAATGACAGCGCGGTCCGTTATCGTGCGATGCAGACGGCGGAGACATCCTCGCCGCAGGCGACCGCGACCCAGCCGCAGTGGTGGAAATCCTTTCAGGACCCGCAACTGGACAGCCTGATTACGCGTGCCATTGCAGGCAATCTGTCGCTGCAACAGGCGGTATTGCGTATCGCCGGTGCGCGTGAGCAACTGAGCCAGGCGCGTGGCGGCTGGTTTCCTTCCCTGAATGGCAAAGTGGGCGTTACGCGCCAGCAACTGGGAATTAAAGGCGAGCTGGAGTCCAATGGCGTCTATGACAGCGTCAATGAGATTGACCCGCAGCTGCGTTCTGCGCTGGATGGTTTAACGAAACCTGTCACGCTGTACCAGGGCAGTTTCGATGCCGCCTGGGAGCTGGATCTGTGGGGCAAGGTGCGCCGTCAGGTGGAGATGGCTGATGCGCAACAGCAGCAGTCGCTGGAGCAACGCAATGATGCGCTGGTCTCCCTGCAGGCGGAAGTGGCGCGGGTATATCTGCAACTGCGCGGGGCACAGGCGGTCAGCCAGACGCTGCAGACGCAGATTGATGTGGCGCAGCAGACGCTGGAGCTGACACAGAGCCAGCAGCGCAATGGCCTTGCGCCACAGCTGGATGTGGAAAACGCTCGCGCGCAACTCAGTTTGCTGCGTGCTCAGCTGCCGCGCTACCAGGCGCAGACACAGCAGGCGATGAACGGGCTGGCGGTATTAACCGGCCAGCCGCCGGGCGCGCTGGATGCGGAGCTTAATGCCAGTAAACCGCTGCCGCCGTTACCGGCACTGGTGCCGGTGGGTGTACCGTCGCAGCTGGCGCGCCGCCGCCCGGATATTCGTCAGGCGGAAGCCAGCCTGCATGCCGCGACGGCTAACATCGGCGTTTCGGTGGCACAGCTGTTCCCGAGTTTTTCGCTGACCGGGCAGATTGGCGTGCGCAACACGCATGTCAGCTATCTTGATGACTGGAGCAGCCATTTCTATAGCTTCGGCCCGTCGCTGTCGATACCGATTTTCCAGGGCGGACGACTGGTGTCCAGCGTCAAACTGGCGCGGGCGGAGCAGGCCAGCGCCGCACTGGCTTATCGTCAGACAGTGCTGAGTGCCTTGCAGGATGTGGAGAATGCGCTGGTGAGCTACCGCACCGATCAGCAGCAGGCGACACAACTGAATGAGACCGTGGACGCACTGGAAACGGCCTTCCGGCTGGCGAACGACAGCTATCGGCAAGGCATTTCAACCTTTATTGATGTACTCGATGCCCAGCGCCAGCTGGCACAGGCGCAGCAACAGGCAGAGCAGGCGCAGGTGCAGAGCCGTCTGGATCTGGTCGCGTTGTATAAAACGCTGGGCGGTGGCTGGGAGCCGTATCAGCAGGTCAGCCTGCCTGACTATCCCGTGTTCGGTCCTGCGGAAACCATTACATCCCGTTAACTTTTCCCCGCTATTTTCGTCTTCTCTCGTGCAGGGGAGAGGACGATTTCGGCTTTTTTTGCTCTCGGGTGCAGTGAAAACGCGCAATGGCATTGCTCCCGGTTGCAATGGGAAATGAAATAAAAATTTCTAAGTTTTATTTTGCGGAATGAAAAGGGAGCGCGAATTCAGATAATAAGTGCAACGCTCGGACATGATTGTGGAGAGTGTAGGAGGAAGGGTTAACTACCGATA
>NZ_CBFFRK010000056.1:0-27234 GCF_965644245.1 Erwinia sp. V71 | reverse complement strand
CAGGATAGCTTATCGGTAGCTAACCGTCCCTCCATCCACATGACCAAGCGTTGCACTTATTATCTGAATTCGCGTGTCAGGGAATGCTGAATATACGGTCAGGAGCTGCGCGATTGTGTGTCTGAATAACTTCTCCACATCCTGCGGCAATGCTATCTTAGACCTTCTCGCGCACCTGAGGAGTAGTGGGGATGATCGACAACAGTGAAGACTTTTTCCGGCAGATTCAGAAAAGGATTGCCGACCATCGTGGCATAGCGTTAGACGGTGGCATAACAACCGATTATTACAAGGTGCAAAATCAGGCGGTACTGTTCTTCACGCTTGAAGCTGTGCTCGAAGAGCATCGGAAAAAATTCGCCACGCCCGCCAATCCGCTGGCTGGCAAACAGGCGCTGCATCACCTTATCCTGCAAAAGTATAAATGGCCGCTGGGGGATATCAGAGCCTTAAGCCTGCAGGATGCACTGTTCGTGTTGCAGGAAGACCTGATCGGCGACAAATTGCCAGAGTCGGCAAAACGCGTGATCAAACATTTTGCCGCGCAAACGCCGACGGAACCGTTCGCTGATATTGATGATCGCGAGTGGGACCCGATTCTGTATCAGCAGTTTCCCAAACACTGGTAACGCGCCAGACAAAAGCCACTTGCTGGTGGCTTTATCGTTAGCTATCTCATCACACGCGCTCGGACACTTCGCTTTCAGCAAAGCGCGTTTTGCCGGGTATTGCCGATGACTGGCTGGTGCAGACCGCTTTAAGGATATTTTCAAACGTGGTCTGAAAACGCGTAGGGTGAAAGTCTTTGCGGTGAATCAGCCAGATAGGATGGGGATCGCCAAAGGTGATGCCCTTCAGGTAAACCGTGCCAGGCGGTGGTGACTCCTCACCAAAGGCAGTGGTGCGACACAGCAGCAGGTAGCTGCTGCGCATCACTAAGCCCTGCGTCCACTCGGTGGCAAAGGTTTCAATGGCAAACTCCGGCGGCACCAGCCCCTGTTTGGTGAAGCGTTGCCTGAACGTGATGGTGGCTTCGGTGTCCGCCGGTGGCCCGACCCACGGATAATCAATCAGCTCGTGGAGTTGCACCTCTTTTCCGGCCAGCGGATGGCTGGCCGAGCACAAGGCTCTGAGCTGCGAGTTGGCAAGCACCTGGCCGGTTAACCCCGATGACAGCTTAGGCCGCAGGGTGGTGCAGACATAATCCAGTCTGGCGGCTTCCAGTCCTTCCATCATTACGTCGTAACTTTCCCGCAGCACATTAAAACGCCCGGACGGGTATTGCTGGTTTAAGCGCAGAATGGCTTCGGGGATCAGATGTGAAGCGGTGGCGCGCACGCAGCCAATCACCACCGTGCCGTCCATTTTGCTGTCCATTTCGCGAATTTCGGTACGTATTGCGCGAATTTCCCACACCGCCTGAGAGATCAGCTGCCCGGTCTGCTGGCCGCGCGGCGTCAGTGTGACGCCAGACTCCTCATTCACAATCAGCGGAAAGCCCAGCCAGCCTTCGAGGGTGACAAGGGTTCTGCGCAGCGACTGCGGTTGCATTCCCAGCTCAACCGCGGCGGCGAAAAAATTGCGGGTATTGATCAGCGCGGTAATGGCCAGCAGCTGTGCGGTGGTCAGGCCCACCACTTTACGCACAATCACACTGCTGTCGGCCTGCTCGTCGCAGGCGATTTTCATCGCCTGACGCAGAAAGCGGAATGCCCGTTTACCACGCTGACTGATCACCCCGGCGTAGGGCGTCGCCATCAGCCCGCGCGGCGAGCGTTCAAACAGCGTCACGCCGAGCATCTCTTCTAATGAGCTAATCGCCAGTGATGCCGCAGGCTGGGTCATATTGCAGTGTTTTGCCGCGCTGCGCAGGCTGGAGCCGGACAGGATCGTTAAAGCAAGATTGATGTGCCGTAAGTTCGGAAAAGCAGCTTTTTGCATCCTCTCATTCCCATCAATTTACGTTTTAACCGTCGATGAAACTTCCCCGTCTGCGGCGCAGGTCGTGCCGTGCGTGAAAGTCACTCCACTGCAGCGATGCAATATTCACTCCAGAAATCGCCGGATGTATTCAGGATGTAACGGGAAATCGCGCGATGTTTTAGCGCGTCTGGAAATTAATTGAATATTAACCAAAGAGTTACGTCTATCCTGAGCGCGCTGAATAAGCGCATTTTGTGGTGGGAAGCAGAAAACTTATCACTTGTAGCAATTTTGCAATCTTGGAAGGGCGTAACGCGAAACGTATAAGTAATGCCATACAGATCACACAAAAACACCTGTCGTATGCCACGGCATGACAGGGCGTGACATCGCACCATTGTGGGACGGTTTTGGCTTTTAATCGCACCATGATGGCAACGCGATGACGAACATTGCTGTGCTGGCCGGAACGTTATCTGTGCTCAAAGGTGAGGATGATGCTGATTAATACCCCAGATAGTGCACAGGCCGGTGAGCCCTCCGATGCGGCGATCATCGCCGCCCGGCCGGGCGTGTTGCACCAGCCCAGAGTGACACTTTGTGGCAGCGCGGGTTTTCTGTTTGAGGCGGAAGGGGAGATGTGCCTGCCAACGCAGGAGCGGATCTGGAAACTCACCCGTCTGTTAAGCGACAACGCGTTTGTCGTCGATGCCCAGCCGGGCATGAATAATCTGCTGGTGATCACCGATGGCAGCCTGACGGCGGGCGACGATTTACCGGCTTATCTGCTCAGTCAGTGGCGCCAGTTAACGCCAGGCTGGCAGGCGCAACAAACGCTGGAGATCCCGGTGGTGTATGGCGGCGAATACGGTTGCGATTTGCACGACCTGGCCGCTGCGCGTGGTCTGACGCCGCACGAGGTGGCGAAGATTCACGCCTCTGCCGAGTATGTGGTTTTTGCCCCTGGCACCACCCCGGGATTCGGTTATCTGTTTGGCCTCGACCCACGGCTGGCAACGCCACGGCGTGATGTACCGGTCACACGTAAAGCCAACGCCACCTTACTGATTGGCGGCATGCAGACCAACATTACCCCGCCAGCGCAGGCCGGGCGCGCCGAGAGTACGGTGACCGGCTGGCACGCCATCGGCCATGCGCCTGTGGCGCCCGTTCCCTTCGACCTGCAACGGCAGCCACCAGAACTGGTGTCACCTGGTGACAGGATCCGCTACCTGCTGACGGACGTCATTGCATGATTGAGATCGTTTCAACGCCACCATTTTCTTCTGTGCAGGATTTAGGGCGCGATGGTTATCGCCGTCTGGGCATTGTCCGGGGCGGTGTGATGGATCGGCTGGCAATGGTGACCGCCAATCTGCTGGTGGGTAACCAGCCGACGGCGGCAGGCCTGGAAATTGAGATGCCGCCGGTGCGTATCCGTTTTCACCAGGCGATGCGCGTGGCGGTGACCGGCGCTTACTGCGAGGTGTCACTCGATGGTGTGCGCCTGGCGCCATGGTGGAGTTTTCCGGTTCAACCCGGCCAGCTGCTTAACATTGTGCCCGGACGCTCCGGCATGCGCTGTTACCTGGCCTTTTCCGGTGAAGGCATCGATGTGCCTGTGGTTCTGGGATCGCGCGCCACCCATCTGCGGGTGGGTTTTGGCGGTTTCGAAGGTCGCGCGTTACAGGCCGGTGATCGCTTACACACCTGCCAGCCGCAGGTCACAGGCCGGGACCCGGGGCCGTTTGGCGTCGCCCCCGCGCCACGCATTGTTTCCGCTGCCTGCCACCCCACTGCACTGCCGGGCGAACTGGTGCTGCGGGTGATCCCGGCGGCGGAATATGCGCTGTTTTCTGACGAGTCACAGGCGCGTTTTTTCTCCGCCGGCTGGAAAGTCACTTCGTCCAGCAACCGCCAGGGCGCGCGGCTGGAAGGCGACCCGCTGCAAATCAGACAGAAAACCGAAATGCGTTCCCATGGCATTGCCACCGGCGTGATTCAGGTGCCGCCTTCGGGGCTGCCGATGATTCAGCTGGCGGATGCCAACTCCGCGGGAGGCTATCCCAAAATGGGCGTGGTGATTGAAGCTGATTTGTGGCGGCTGGCGCAGGCTCGGCCGGGAACGGTGCTCAAATTTGCCCGCACCACCCCCGCTGAAGCGCAGAGCGCGCAGGCGGAACTCGATAAGTATCTGCGTGATATCCAGTGGCTGGTGGAAAACCGGCAACGGCTGGGCAGTCCGCTGGAAAACATAACCTGAACCATCCGCATCGCATTCAATGACAGAGGAGTAACCGATGAACATCGATATCAATACTGACCTGGGTGAAGGCTACGGCAAATGGACGCTGGGGGATGACGAAGCGATGATGGAAATCGTCTCGTCGGCGAATGTGGCCTGCGGATTCCATGCCGGCGATCCGATCATCATGCACCGTAATGCTGAGCTGGCGGTAAAGCACGGTGTGGCGCTGGGCGCGCATATCGGTGTGCCGGATTTATGGGGCTTTGGCCGCGTGGCCATGGATATCGACCCGGAAGTGATGGGCAAAGTGGCGCTTTATCAGATTGGCGCGCTGGCGGCGATTGCGGCATCCGTCGGCTGTAAAGTCACCCATGCCAGCGGTCACGGCGCACTGGGGATGATGGAGCGCAGCAATCCGGCCTATATGGCCAATATCTACGGCGCATTCCGCCAGTTTGACCCCGACATTATTGTCGCCGCCAGCGTTTTCTCCTCTGGCGAGCACTACGCCCGCGAAAACAGCATGCGCTGCGTCGGCAAAATCTTCGCCGACCGTTCCTACGACGATAACGGTCAGCTGGTCAGCCGCAAATTGCCCGACGCCATGATCACGGATTTAGGCATGGTGCGTGAGCGCATGGAGCAGTTCCTCAGCGACAGCACGGTGACTGCGCTGTCAGGCAAAGTCATCAAGGTTGATGCCAACTGCGTGCTGATCCACAGCGATACCCAGGGAGCGGTAGAGATTGCCCGTATGGTGCGCGACACCATTGAGAAGAACGGTCACAACATTGTGCCGCTCGACAAGATGTTCAACTGACTTTCCGTGCCGTGTCAGAAGAGGAGCCGCAAATGGACGCGTTAACCACCACATTAAAAAGCAGCCCGGTTAATCCGCGCCGGCGAAAGCAGATGCTGGCGGCCATTATGGCGCTGCCTTCCGTCAGCTTTCTGTTTATTTTTATGGCCTTGCCTGCCGCCATCCTGCTCAGTTACAGCGTGATGACACAGGCGGAAGACGGGTCGATTGGTTTGCCCTTAACGCTGGAACATTATCAGCGGTTGTTTACCGCTGGCACTTATCTCGGCATCCTCTGGCAGACGATGTTTATCGCGGTGATGACCTCGCTGATTTCGATTGTGATGGCGTATCCGCTGGCGCTGACCATCACCGGCGGTTCAAAACTGATGAGCCGTCTCACCATTATTATCGTGGTGGCGCCGCTGATGGTCAGCGTGATCGTGCGGACTTATGGCTGGCAAATTTTACTGTCGAACGGTCCGCAGGGCGGCATTAATTATCTGTTGCATCAGCTTGGTATCACGTCGTTGCTCACGCTGCTCAATTCGAAATGGGCGGTGATCATCGCGTCAGTGCATGTCTTTTTACCGCTACTGGTACTGCCTCTGGCCAGTTCACTGGCACGCATTAAACCCGCTTATCTCGAAGCCGCGCGGATGCTGGGTGCATCGTCGCTGACCACCTTCCTGCGCATTACTGTACCGCTCAGCCTGCCGGGACTGATGGCAGGGGTGACGATTGTCTTTACCCTGACCTCAGCCTCTTACATCACACCGGCGATGATCGGCGGCCCGGACGGCATGATGCTCGGCGTGCTGCTGGAGCAGCAGATCAATACCGTATATGACTGGCCGATGGGCGCAGCAATTGGTTTTGTCATGGTCGCGATTGCCCTGACTGGCCACGCCTGCGGCAACGCGTTAACCCAGCGTTTTGCCAGCACCACCTCCGCCACCCCGCGTGTCAGCAGCCCGTCACAGCCTGCAGGAGATGCCCCATGAACGGTGAAGTGAACAGCTTTTTTGTCAGGATAGTGACGCCGGTGTTGCTGATTTTTATGCTGGCACCGCTGCTGGTGGTGATATCGATTTCGGTATCGGACAGCTTTCTCGCCACCTTCCCGCCACAGGGCTTTACCCTGGAATGGTATGGGCGGGTGATGGCCGATGGCAAATTCCAGCAGGCGTTTCTCACCAGCCTGACGCTGGCACTCAGCTCGACAGTCACCGCGTTATTACTGGCAACGCCCGCCGCGATAGTGATTCACCGTGGTGACCTGCCCGGTTGCCAGATGATTGAAACGCTGCTGCTGTCGCCGATGATTTTACCCATCCTGATCACCGGGCTGGCGATGCTGCAGTTCTTCTCCGTCGCGCAGATGTATCTGGTGCCGATCAATCTCTGGATCGGCCATATTCTGATCATCCTGCCGTATATGCTGCGCACCCTGCTGGCGAGTTTTAAGCAGATCGATCACAGCCTTGAGGAAGCGGCGAGCACGCTCGGCGCATCGCCGCTGTCAGTGTTCTGGTTTGTCACGCTGCCGCAGATCATGCCAGGCATACTGGCGGGTTGTCTGTTTGCCTTCCTCGTGTCGTTCGATGATTTCCCGGTGTCATTCTGGCTGGCCGATGCCAGTACCGAGCCGCTGCCGATTTACCTGCATCATGCGCTGGCGCGGGTGTTTGACCCGTCGATTGCGGCGATTTCCAGCCTGATGATCCTGACCAGTGTGGTCACCATTCTTGCTCTTGAACGTTTTGTTGGTGTGCGTAAAGCGATGGGTATCTGACCGTCAGTGCCCGCACGGTGGTTTATTTCACATTTAACCAGGAAGTTTTTTTATGACTGATGTTAAAGATAAGAAAAGCACAGGGCTGTCACGCCGCACATTTCTGCTGGGAACTGGCGCAATGCTGGCGGCCCCCATGGTGTTACGCAGCAACAATGCGTGGGCAGCGGGCAAATCACTGTATGTCAGTACCTACACCGGTGTGCAGGGTGAAGTGATTGCCAACGAAGTCATCCCGCCGTTTGAGAAAGCGTTTCGCTGCAAGGTGTTCCAGAGCCAGACCAGTACCCTGCCGACCATCGCCACCCTGCGCAGCGAGAAAAACCACCCCAGATTATCGGTAGCGATGATGGACGATATGGCGATCCCGATTGCCAAACGTGAAGGCCTGATTGCGCAGCTGCCGCCTGACCGGGTGCCGAACCTGGCGAAGGTGTTTAAGCAGTACGTTTACGAAGAGGGCTTTGGCGCAGCGTTTTCCATCTCCCGCATTGTTCCCTGGTACAACACTCAGGCGCTGGCGAAAGAGCGTCCCACCAGCTGGCAGGATCTGTGGGATGAGAAGTTCAGAAAGCGTTTCATTATGGTCACGCCAAAGTGGACAAACTCTGTCGCGGTATTAACCATGGCCGCCAGCCAGGTGACCGGCAAGCCACCCGTTGAAGCGCAATACCATATTGATGAAGCCTGGGGACGTATGGCGGAGCTGGCACCGAATGTGTTCAGCATCCATGAAAACCCAGGTTCCGCGGTACTGCAAATTGTGCAGGGGCAGGCGGATATCGGTGGCCCGGACCATACCAAATCGATCCTGCCGTATATCGTCAAAGGCGCACCACTGGAGATGATGAGCCCAACAGAGGGCGACTTCGCCGGGGTGAATGCCATTACGCTGGTGAATAACGCCCCGGAGCCGGAATTAGGCGCGGCGTTTATTAACTACATCCTGTCGCCTGAGGTGCAAAAACTGATGGCGGAAGCGACGCTGACGGCGCCGGTGGTGCCGGGCATTACGCTGTCTGACGACGTGGCGAAGCTGGTGAAAACCGATGAAGAGAGCCTGGCGAAGATGATCAATCTCGACTGGACGTTTATCAATCCAAAACGCAGCGCAATCATCGACAAATTTAACCAAACCTTCCTGTGAGGCTGATGATGAGTAATCGATCCGATCTGGCATTGTCTGGTCTGAAAAAAACCTATGGCAGCACCGTGGCGGTGGAACACATTACGCTGCGCGTAAAGCAGGGCGATCTGGTGGCGTTTCTCGGGCCATCGGGCTGCGGCAAGACCACCACACTGCGCATGATTGCCGGGCTGACGACACCGTCCGAAGGCAATGTGGTGATTGACGGGATGACCGTCACCGAGAAGCCCGCGCACAAGCGCAATATCGGCATGCTGTTTCAGGGCTATGCCTTATTTCCGCATATGACGATTGCGGAAAATGTGGCGTTTGGTCTGAAGATGAAAAAAGTGAAAGCCGCTGAACGCGACAAAAAAGTGAAAGAGGCACTGGAGCTGGTGCAGTTGGCGCATGTCGCCGACCGTAAACCGTCGGCGCTGTCCGGCGGTCAGCAGCAGCGTATCGCCCTGGCGCGTGCGCTGGTGATTGAGCCGTCGCTGTTACTGCTCGATGAGCCGCTGGGCGCGCTGGATAAAGAGCTGCGCGAATCGATGCAGATGGAAATCCGTCAGCTGCAGCAGCGGCTGGGGATCACCACGGTGCTGGTCACTCACGATCAGGAAGAGGCGCTGACCATGGCGGATCAAATCGTGGTGATGAATCAGGGGCGGGTGGAGCAGGTGGGGACGCCGGAAGAGATCTACTCGCGTCCGGCCAATGCCTTTGTCGCCAACTTTATTGGTGCATCGAATTTCTTAACCGGCAAGGTGACGCAGCGCGAAAATGAAACCGACCTGATCGTGCTGGATGGCGGCGGTCAGCTGCGTCATCACGGCCCGGCAGCGTTAGCGGATGCAGTGACCTTTATTGTCCGCCCTGAGGCGGTGACGCTTCAGCCGCAGGACTGCGCCGCACCGGCGGATAACTGGACGCAGGCAAAAATCGAAGAGGTGATCTACCGCGGACAGGTCACCCATATCCGCATGCGCAGAAACAACGGTCAGCCGTTACTGGCGTATGTGCCTAATCGTACCGGCGGAAAAATGGATAACACCTTTCTGCCGGGAAACGCGGTGATCGCCAGCTGGCATACCGATGGTGCCCATCTGTTACCGGATGCGTAAATAGCAAACTGTTCTGAAGTGCCGGGCACTTCCTGAGCGAAAAAATGAATCAGCTGAACTCTGTTTTAAGCAGGCACAGTGATGTGCCTGAGGACGGCTTACGTCTGTATCCCCGCCTGCTGGCGATTTTCACTATCACCCTGGTGACGATTGCTTCGTCGATGGGCATGAGTATTGTCAATGTCGCCCTGCCGGGGATGGCGGAGGCTCTGCATATTGCGCCGGGCTATTCGGTGGCGATTGTCTCGGCGTATCAGATTGCCATGATCGCTGGCCTGCTGCCGCTGGCCGGGCTGGGAGAAATTTTAGGTTACCGCCGGGTGTATCTGCCCGGGCTGGTGATCTTCGCGCTGTCGTCACTGATGATTGCGCTGTCTGACGGCGTGGTGGGCGCGATTGTCTGGCGCTTTGTGCAGGGCATCGGCGCCGCGGCGGTGTTAAGCGTCAATACCGCGATTTTACGGTTTGTCTATCCGCAACGCCATTTTGGCCGTGGTCTTGGGCTGAATGCCTTTGTCGCGGGCACCTCAATGGCGCTGGGGGCGCCGGTGGCCGCGGCGATTCTCTCATTTACCAGCTGGCACTGGCTGTTTCTGGTCAACGTGCCGATTTGCCTGCTGGCGTTCGCCATCGGCTTCCGGGCGATCCCGCACACCCAGCGCGCGCGCCATCGTCTGTCATGGCTTAGCGTCAGTCTGCATATTGCCGCCTTTACTCTTGTTACCAGCGGGCTGAACTTTAGCGCGATGAATATTCGTGCTGAGCATGCGGCGATGATGATCGCCGCCGGTATCGGTGTGGCGCTGCTGTATATCCGGCGTGAAAGGAAGCGATCGGTTCCGCTGATCCCGCTGGATCTGTTCGGTATCGCGGCATTTCGCGGCGCGGTATTTGCCTCGGTCTGCGGCTTCTGCGCGCAAATCATTGTGCTGACGGTGCTGCCATTCTGGCTGCTGCATGTCACCGGGCGTTCCGCGGCCGATATTGGCTGGTTACTGGCGGCCTGGCCTGCCAGCGCGATGCTGGCGGCGCTGCTCTCCGGCGTGCTGCTGGAGCGTTTTGCGGCAAAACAGCTGTGTGTGGCGGGGCTGGCGATATTTGGCTGCGGCGTATTCATGCTGGCTTTTCTTGCCGCCGACAGTTCAGCCACCATCATCACCGTGTCACAAATCCTCTGCGGGCTGGGCTTTGGCGTGTTTCAGACGCCGAACAACCGCCAGATGCTCTCATCCGCGCCGCAGGGCCGTTCCGGTTCCGCCAGCGGCAGCCTTGGCACCGCGCGCGTCGTCGGTCAGTCGTCAGGCAGCGCCGTGGCGGCGATGCTGCTGATGGCGGATTTACACCAGGCACTGCATCTGAGTGGTATCGCTGCCACCGCATTTGCCGCCATCGCCGCCTTGTGCAGTTTTCGTCAACGTGGTCGCCAGCCGCGGCCCGCCAAACCCGCTTCACCTGTTATGGAGTCAGCAGCAATGAATCAGAGCAGCAAACCCGAAGTCATCATGATGTATAACGCGCCGGATTATCTGGAGATGATGCGGCAATACGCCATTGTCCATGATGCCACCTCAGGGCTGGAGTCGGTGCCAGAGGCGGCCCTGCAGCGGGTGAAATATGTCGTGACCACCGGATTTACCGGCGTCAGCGCCAGTCAGATGCGCATGATGCCCGCATTACGCCTGATCTGCTGCGCGGGCACCGGCTTTGAAAACGTTGACCTTGAGGCGGCGCGTGCGCGCGGGATTTATGTTTCTCACGGCGCGGGCAATAACGCCGCCTGCGTGGCCGATCAGGCGATGGGTCTGCTGCTGGATGTGGTGCGTGGCATCAGCCAGCAGGACCGTCAGGCACGGGAAAAACGCTGGCGAACTGACCTGCTGCCTTTCCCGATGCTCGCCGGGAAAAAAATCGGCATTTACGGTATGGGGCAGATTGGTGAAGCCATTGCGCGCCGTGCGCGGGGCTTCGATCTTGACGTGTATTACCACAGCCGCAGCGTCAAGCCGGAGCTACCGTACCAGTACCTCAATTCGCTGGAAGCGCTGGCGCAGGAGGTCGACTTCCTGGTCTGCTGCACGCCTGGCGGCAAAGAAACCTGGCATGCGGTGAATACCCCGGTGCTGCAGGCGCTGGGGCCGCAGGGCTATCTGGTCAATGTCGGACGCGGCAGCATTGTCGATACCGAAGCCCTGATCGCAGCGCTGGAAAACGGCGTGATTTGTGGTGCCGGGCTGGATGTCTATGAGACGGAACCGGCTATCCCCGAGGGATTGCTGCAGTCCGACAGAACCGTGCTGACCGTCCATACCGCAGGTGTCTCCATTGAAACCCAGCGTTCCGGCATTGCGCTGGTTCTGCGCAATATCGCCGCATTTGAACGTGACGGCGTGCCGGTGTCACCGATTCCACCGATGGCGGCAGGCATTCCTGCCAGTGCGTAACGTTCATCAGCCTTTTCCACCTTCAGGAGCCTAAAGATGAACTACACCAGTGAACTGGTCGACAGTATTGAAGCATCAGCATCCGTGACGGCGTCGCAAAAAGCGCGGGAAATGAAAGCGGCAGGAATCGATGTGATTTCGCTGGCGGCCGGAGAACCGGATTTCCCTACGCCGCCTCATGTTATCGCCGCCGCCAAAGCCGCGATGGATAGCGGCCAGACCACTTATACCGATGTGCGTGGTACGGTGGCGTTACGTGAGGCGATTATCCGCAAGTTTGCCCGTGATAACGGCTTACAGTTTTCTCTTGATGAAATTATGGTCGGGCCGGGGGCGAAAAGTCTTATCGCCACCGTGCTGATGGCCTCGGTGAATCCTGGCGATGAGATCATTATTCCCGCGCCATCGTGGGTGTCATATGCTGATATCGCGAAACTGGTCGGCGGTGTGCCGGTGGCGGTAGAGACGCGCGCAGAGTATGGCCTGAAGCTGGATGCCGCCAGTCTGGAGGCGGCGATTACCGCCAAATCGCGCTGGCTGCTGCTGAATTCGCCGGGTAATCCGACCGGCTCGGTGTACAGCAAAGAAGAACTGGTTGCGCTCGGGCAGGTGATTGCCCGTCATCCGCAGTTAATGGTGTTAAGTGACGAGATTTACGAGTATCTGGTGTTTGATCAGACCCCGTTTGTCTCTTTCCTCGAAGCCGCACCGCAGTTGCGCGATCGGGTGGTGACGCTGAATGGCGCGTCCAAAGGCTATGCCATGACCGGCTGGCGTATCGGCTATTCTGCTGCGCCTGCCGCGTTAACCAAAGGGATGGCGAAAGTGGCGGGGCAGATGGTGGGATCGAGCTGCTCGGTGAGCCAGGCGGCGGCGATTGCGGCGCTGGATGGCGAACAGGGATATCTCGCGGAACGAGCCAGCGACTATCAGCAGCGGCGTGACCGGGTGCTGGAACATATTGCCAGTATTCCCGGTTTAACGGCGATTCCGCCGCAGGGTGCGTTCTATATCTATATCAACTGCGCCGGCATCCTCGGGCGTACCACGGCAGCAGGCGTGACTCTCGCCAGTGACAGCGATGTGGTGAATTATCTGCTGGAAGACGCTGCCGTGGTGACGGTGACGGGAGCGGCATACGGTTTATCTCCTTACTTCCGTATCTCCATCGCCTCGTCAACTGCGCAGCTTGACGAAGCCTGCCGCCGCATTGCGATGTCAGTGGAAACGCTGCGCTGAGCAGGGTGCAGGGGCTTGCCCGCGAAGGTGGCGGGCAGGCCGGATGCTATACCCCGGAACGTTGCAACGCGCCGCGGCGTTTTTTTACGCGCACCACGGTGGCAGCAATAGAGACAATCGCTATCGTCATCAGTACCACACCGACGCCCGTCATCGCACGGAAATCGAAATAGCGGAACAGCAACAATCCCAGCACGCCACCGCCGAGGAACGAGGTGATGGTAATCAGATGGGTATTGAACTGGCTGCTCAGCGAGCGGATATCTTTCGACGGATCGCGGCGCAGCAACGCGGCCAGTACCGACCCCAGCGAGATTCCGGCATCGGTTAAGGTGCCGGTGACATGCGTCGAACGCACACGACCATTGGACAGCTGGGTTGAGGTGGCGTTATGTACCCCCATCAGAAATGCGAGCAGGGAGATGATCTGCCAGTTGCTGGCTGGAGAGTGATAATAGAGTTCATACAGCGCGGTCAGCGTTAACACGATGCCTTCAAACAGCAGCACGAAGCAGTAGATCGTCCTTGAGTTATTGCGCAAACCAATAATCACCGCCAGCCGTGCCAGCGTTGCGCCGCCAACAAAACAGAGAATCAGATAAGCAAAAAACTGCAGATGATTGATATCGGTATAGGAGATCTCACTGGACAGCTGCGAGACATTACCGGTCATATGCGAGGGGAAAATACCAAAGGCGCTTAATACCATGGCATTGAGCAGTCCCGCTGTGGTAGCGAGCCACAGGGCCAGATGGCGGTCTTCAGTATGGGTTCTGGCACGTTTATGTTTAATCAGCACAGCAGTACTCCTTCTGTAAACGATGACGTGGCACGACATCATTCATTACAGCAGAAGCTTCTTAAGGATTTCTTAACGGCAGGTCAGGTTAAGTAAAAAGGGGTATGACTGCCAGTGCCCTGCGCAGCCTGACGGTTCCCCCGGTCTGGCCGGTCCGTCGGCGCGATGCCGGAACCGAAGGCACCGCGCGCAGCGTGGCGCGAGGACCGCCCTGTAGTCGCAGAGGCTGTGTCCCCTCCACGGGCAAATTGATGGACAAAGAAAAACAGCACTGGCAGCCTGATTCTTTCGTTATTCATTGATATATATGGCGCTCTGCTAAGAGCGGACTCACGACTGCCACTATTTCACTTCCGTCGCCACACCGTGCTCATCCGCCGTGGTGTCTGCCTGCGGCCATTTACGCAGCAAGGTTACCGCCCAGATCAGCGCGAGAGCAGCAGGAATCGCACCGATATAACCCACCGCCGACATGGAAACATCGAGGCTGACTTTATTGCCCAGCAGTGCGCCCGCGCCGATACCGATGTTGAAAATGCCGGAAAACATTGCCATTGCCACATCCGTGGCATCGGATGCCAGTGTCAGCGTTTTCAGCTGCATCGCCATCCCGACCATCATCATCGCCGTCCCCCAGAACAGGCACAGCAACACCATCGCGCTTTCACTGCCTGAAGCCGGGAGCAGCAGTAACAGGCTCAGGGTAATGACGGCGATGGACGCGATCAGCAACGATGAAAGATGTTTATTACCGTGTTTACTGAAAAGCACACTGCCAATAATGCCAGCAGCTCCCATTACCAGTAACAACAGCGTGGCGAAGCCGTGGCTGAAACCGGCAACGTTCTGCACAAACGGCTCAATATAGGTAAACGCGGCAAAGTGCGCGGTGACAATGGTCACTACCAGCAGATATAAGCCGGTCAGTGCGGGACGGCGCAGCAAACCGGGCAGACTCTTGATGGTTCCCGCCTGCTCTGATGAAACCTGCGGAATAATCTTCACAATCAGCCACAGCAGGGCAAACGCACTGGCACCAATCAGCAGGAAGGTGACGCGCCAGCCAAACGCCTGACCAATAATCCTGCCGAGCGGCAGGCCCAGTACCGAGGCAAGTGCGGTCGCGGTGGCAATCAATCCCAGCGCCTGCGCACGTTTGCCTGCAGGTGCCAGCCGCACTGCCATTGAGGCAGTAATTGACCAGAACAGCGCATGCGCCAGCGCGACCCCTGCGCGGCTGAGCAACAGTACGTCAAAACTCCACGCAAAGTACGACATCAGATGGCTGAGGGTAAACAGGCTGAAGATACCGATCAGCAACACCCGGCGGTCGGCACGGCTGGTCAGCAGCATCAACGGCAGCGACATCAGCGCGACAATCCACGCATAGATAGTCAGCATAATCCCCGCCTGCGCCGACTCGAGACCGAAACTGTGGCCAATGTCGGACAGCAGGCCCACCGGAATAAATTCGGTGGTATTGAAGATAAAGGCGGCCACCGCCAGCGTCAGAACGCGTGACCATGCCGTGGTACGGGAAACAGCGTAAGTAGCGGACATAGACTCCTCAGGCCTGCACAAAATTTGAAAGCGCCTGATTGTAGAATCGCCTGTACAGAATTCAATCTTGGTGTGATCTGTGTCGCACTTTTTGCTTAGCCGTTTTCACGTCGATAAACGGTGTTTATTGCCATGACAGATACGCGGTGACGGAGAGCAGCGACAGAATGGTGGAGACCAACACCACTCTGGCGGTGATCACTGCTTCCCGGCGGTAAAATTCCGCCAGCATAAACGGTCCGGTGCCGGTGGGCAGCGCCGCCAGCAGCACCGCGGTATGGGTCAGCAATGGCGGCAGGGCGAACACTTTGGTGGCCAGAAACCAGGTGAGTAGCGGATGCACCACCAGCTTTAGCGTAACCAGCAAGCCAACTGTTTTGCCGGCGGAGGTCTGGCGTTCCGGGGTTTTACTGGCAAGGAACAGGCCGAGAGCAATGAGCGCACAGGGGGAGGCCGCCCCTCCGAGCAGTTTCAGGAACACATCAACGGACTGCGGTAACGTAATGCCGCTGACCGGGATCAGCATGGCGATAGCAGGGGAAACCAGCAGCGGATTGCGGCAGAGTGATTTCACCACTTTCGCCACCAGATGGGTTTTCCGCACTTCGCTTTGCAGGCCGGTTTCAATCAGGATAATCGCCACGGCAAACAGCACACACACGGTCAGAATGGTGGCCACCAGCGTCGGCGCCATTGCATCCTGTCCCAGGAACACCAGCACCAGGGGAAAGCCCATAAAGCCAGTATTGGCGTAGCTGGAATTCAGTGCATCGATCGCCGCATCGGCCAGATGACGGTTGCCGCGCAGCCGGATAACGACAGTGAGGGCGAAGATCACCAGCATCCCGATGCCGGAGACCAGAATAAAATCAGGCTGGAAAATCTCACGCCATTGCGCATGGGCGATGATATCGAACAGCAGCGCGGGCAGCGCCAGCCAGACAACAAAACGGTTCAGTTCGGAGGTCGCACCCGCGCCCAGCATATTGGTTTTACGCGCCAGCCAGCCGACAAAAATCAGGGCAAAAACCGGCAAAACAACGGTCAGTGTTGACAGCATCTGTACATCTCAAAAAATCACAATGCGCTAATGTAAAAAGATGGCGTGATATAAGGAAGGTGCGATTAATTCGATGGGAACCATTTTTTCGTCCTGTCATCGTATGGTAAATGAACAAAGAACCGCCCAAAACACTGAAAACGATAGATGAACGGCAATCATTGTAGTCATGAACAGAACTTTGAATGATTAAATCGCACCTTCCTTAACTCTGCCGGAGAGGTGACTGGTGCGGAAGCCTTGCTGCGCTGGCAACATCCGCAGCAGGGAATGGTGCCGCCAGGCGCGTTTATTCCTGATGCGCAGCGCGCCGGACTGATGCCCGCTGTCGGTGACTGGGTGATTGCCCAGGCGTTTAAAGAGCTGGCGAACTGGCAGAAAGACCCCGCTACACGGCATCTGACGCTGTCGATCAACATTACCGTTGATCATCTGATGAAACCTGACTTTGTGCAGAATATGCTCAGACTCGCTTCAAGGGGGCAGATCGCGTCATCACGCATCAAGCTGGAACTGACGGAAAGTGTCTTTGCTTCTGACATGGATGCGGTGGTGGAAAAAATGAATGCGCTGGCGGCAGCCGGATTCCGCTTCGCGCTGGACGATTTTGGCACCGGCTTTTCGTCGTTAAGTTATCTGCGCCGGCTGCCGCTGGCGCAGATAAAAATCGATCGTAGTTTTGTTGCGGGTGCCACCGATAGCCCGAAAGGGGCGGTGATCGCCAGCTCCATTGCCCGTATGGGGCTGGATCTTAACCTGGAAGTGCTGGCGGAGGGGATTGAAACGCCAGAACAGTGGTCAATGATGCAGACCTTCGGGTGTACTGCTTTTCAGGGGTTTTACTTCTCGCGCCCCCTGAGCCTCAGCGACTTCAGGGATTTTTTGCAGCGTCACCAGCCGCAAGGGGATACCGCGGCAACCGCGCCTGCTTGAGATTCTTATAGCGGTTCGGCCAGATAATGGACGGATGAACCCCCAACGCATTCGCAATCAGCCATTCACCTTTCGGCCAGGGACGATACAGGGTATTGGCGAGGGTTGGCGATGCCAGCCCTGCCGTTCTTGAGATCGCTGCCAGTGAATAACCATGCCTTTTCAGCTCTGTCACGATATAGCTGACTTCCCAGTCTTCATTTGCCATTTTGCACTACCTCCGATGTAGATTATCAGTCACAACTAACCGTAGCACATTCTTTTTGTGACTCATAGTCCGTATGCTTATAAGCATCAACAAATTGTGTTTATGTGATGAATAAGGCATTTTTTCTGTCTCTACGCGGTTATAGGATCGTGTAACTCTTTTGTGTTATGTGACTCATAGTCCGTGGTTCGATAAGCATCAACAGGTCATGTTTATCGGATGAAAAAGACAGACAGCATTCAGGCTCAGTTTGGCGCGCATATCAGATCACTTCGCACGGCATCAGGTATGTCGCAGGAAGCGTTCGCCGATAAGTGCGGGCTCGATCGCACTTACATCAGCGGCATTGAACGTGGCGTACGTAACCCGACACTGGAAGTGATTAACGTGTTGGCGAAAGGGCTGGGCGTAAAACTCAGGGTGTTATTTGACTGGGCGTGATGCCCGCAGACGTACTGCGCGAACCACAGCAGCTGCAGAATAAAACAACGGCGGAAGCCACACCGTGACTTTCCGCCGTCCGATACGCTGAATTACAGCGAACGCGCCAGTCTTTCCACGGCCGTCACCAGATCCGCTTCAGAAACCGTCGAATAAGACAGACGTAAGGTACGTTTGTCCGGGTTGTCATTGAAGAAGGCTTCACCTGGCACAAATACCACGCCGTTCTCCAGTGTTTTCTTCAGCCACGCGGTGGTGTCGAAATCGTAACGGAAGCGTGCCCACAGGAACATGCCGCCTTTTGGTCGGCTGAATTCGATATGGTCGGCCAGATGGGTTTCCAGCGCATTAGCCAGCACATCGCATTTCTTACGATAGAAATCGCGAATTTGTGTCAGCTGTTCCGGCAGACGGTTCAGCGTCAGATATTGCGCGGTGATGGCCTGCGCCAGCGAGGTGCTGTGCAGATCGGTCGCCTGTTTGATGACAATCGCTTTGCTTGCCAGCCACTCCGGGATCACCAGCCAGCCGATACGCATGCCTGGCGCCAGAATTTTCGATAACGTCGAGGTGTAGATCACTCGCTCGCGACAGCCCTGGTTGATCGCATGCTGATACAGTGTCGTCCAGCGATGTTCGGTGAAGTTGATTTCACCGTAGGGATCATCTTCGATAATGATAAAGTCATGCTGCTCTGCCAGCGCCACCAGCTTGCTGCGACGCTCTTCGCTCAGTACGGTGCCACCCGGGTTGCCGAAGGTTGGCACCAGGTAAACGACTTTCACTTTGGTGGTTTTCACTACTTCGGCAAGCTGATCAACGATCAGGCCATTGTCATCGGAATCGACGCTGATGATATTGGCCTGCGCCAGCTGGAATACCTGCAACGCCGCAAGATATGTCGGACGTTCAACAATCACCACATCATCCGGGTCCAGCAGGGTACGGGCGACGATATCCAGTGACTGCTGTGAACCGGAAGTAATGTAAACATCACCCGCATCACAGTTCACACCGCGTTCATGGCACAGCTGGCTGATGGACTGGCGCAGCGCCGGATAACCTTCGCTCAAACCATACTGGAAAGCATCGTTGAAGTTGCCAGACATCACCTGGCTTACTGCCAGTTCCAGACCTTCCTTATCGAAAAGTTCTGGAGCCGGAATACCGCCGCCGAGAGAAATCACACCGGGGAGTTTACTGTGTTTCAGAAGTTCACGTACTGCTGAAGTCTTAAGGCCACTTGCTCGTGCGGCGAGCCGTTGATCGGGCATTTTTTTTACCTTGTTTGTGCAGAATGAAATAACTGACGCTGTCTGTCTCAGGTCTGTGCGGAAGCCTGTTACCCTACCATCCCTGAGCCGGTTGTGTAACAGAAAACTGACGGTACGAATAATTCGGCATCGTGACTGCTTTTGTAGCATATTTTCATGACAAAAACAGACCGTTTACCGCTTATTAACACCCGCTAAGCAGAGAAGGGCACCGTTTGCCACAGCATAGGGTGATCGCGGACTGATGGACGGAGATATGGCGGGGTGAGAAGGGTGCCACGCGACGGCGGCACCCGCGGGTTTTACTGGCGCTGCAGCTGTTTCAGCAGTGCGTTGGCTACCGCTTCAGAACTGGCCGGATTCTGCCCGGTGATCAGATTGCCATCTTCCAGCACAAACGGCACCCAGTCCGGGCCTTTCTGGTAATCTGCGCCCAGTGCCTTAAATTCATCTTCAATCAGGAACGGGACGACATCGGTTAATTCCACCGCCGCTTCTTCACCGTTGGTGAAACCGGTGACCTGACGTCCTTTGATCAGTGGCTGACCATCGGCAGCTGTTACATGGCGCAGCACACCCGGTGCATGGCAGACAAAACCAATCGGTTTGCCTGCACGGTCAAACGATTCAATCAGCTGGATAGATTGTGTCGATTCCGCCAGATCCCACAGCGGGCCGTGACCGCCGGGATAAAACACGGTATCAAATTGATCCTGCGTGACGGTGTCCAGCTTCACGGTTGTAGCCAGCGCCTGCTGCGCAGCGGGATCGGCTTTAAACCGGTGAGTCAGTGCGGTCTGGAACTCTGCCAGATCGCTTTTCGGATCGAGCGGTGGCTGTCCGCCCGCCGGTGACGCCAGCACCACTTCAGCGCCTGCATCTGTGAACGCATAATAGGGGGCGGCGAACTCTTCCAGCCAGAAACCGGTTTTCTTGCCCGTGTTGCCCAGTTTATCGTGTGAAGTCAGTACCATTAAAATTTTCATTGTTCATTCCTCTAAAGTCAGATGCCGGAAACGTCGGTATGCCCGCGGTTACTGATGAAAAAAAGCGGCTACTGCGGCAGCTTTATCCTGATAAGGGGCACGCAGTCGCAGGTTAGTGGTGCCTGCTTCATCCTGCATCACCACCGGTTTGGCGTGACTGAAGCGACGGAAGCCGTGAACGCCGTGATAAGCGCCGATGCCGGATGCCCCCACACCACCAAATGGCAGGCTGTCGATGGAGGCATGGGTCATCACATCATTGATCACCAGTGCACCGGAGGTGGTCTGCTGCCGCATCTGCTGCTGGCGGTGCGGATCATTGCCGAAATAGTAGGCCGCCAGTGGTCGCGGATGGGCATTGATGTACTGAATGGCTTCGCTGAGATCCTGCTGATACGTTTTTACCGGCAGCAGTGGATCAAAAATCTCCTCCTGCATAATTGCCATCTCTTCAGTGACGCCCAGCACCAGATGCGGCGCAATTTTGCGCATCTGTGCATCAAAATCAGCTTCGCCGCGTGGAGCCAGACTGATCACCTGCACACCTTTCTCGCGGGCATCGTCCAGCAAATGCAGCAGGCGCTGATAGTGGCGATCACTGATGATCGCGGTATAGTCCGGGTTGTCCTGCACTGTCGGGAAACTCTGTGCGACGAAAGCTGCGGCGGCGTCAGCAAAGGCGCGCTCGTGGGTTTCAGGCAGCATCAGGTAGTCCGGCGCAATACAGATCTGCCCGGCATTAAAGGTTTTAATCGTCAGTGTGCGTTCTGCCGCCTGTAGCGGATCGGCATCAATATCGACGACGACCGGTGACTTCCCGCCCAGTTCGAGGGTGACCGGCACCAGATGTTCTGCAGCGGCGCGCATCACATGGCGGCCAACGGTGGTACTGCCGGTAAAGATCAGATGATCAAACGGCAGGGCGCTGAATGCCTGGCCGACAGCGGCATCACCCAGCACCACGGTCAGTTCGCTGGCAGCAAAATAACGGCCGACCAGCTCCGCCAGCAGTTGCGAGGTTTTCGGCGTCAGTTCTGACGGTTTCAGCATCGCGGTATTCCCCGCCGCAAACACGCCTGCCAGCGGGCCGAAGGCCAGATTAATCGGGAAATTCCATGGGCTGATAATGCCGATGACGCCCAGCGGCTGCGGGTCAATCCAGGCCTGCATACCCGCTACCGGCGTCGCGACAGCTTCAGGCTGCATCCACTGCTCAACCTGTTCCGCGGCGTCATTCAGCATAGTAATGGTCGTCGCCAGGTCTGCCACCATCGTCTGGTAACCGCTACGATGACCGAAGTCTGCACTGATGGCATCACGGATGGCGGCATGATTGTCACGCAGCAGCGCAACGCTGCGTTGCAGACGGTCACGACGCAGCGCCGCGGATGCCGGGCTTGCCTGCAGGTGGTTCTGTTTCATGGTATGCAGGATCTGCTGCAGTTCCTGCTGGTGGTGTGAATTCATCATTGTCCTGCTCCTGTTCTGTTCTCTGCGACTGGCGCAGCTCGCGGTCTGCGCATTCGGTATGGGACACAGCTTAAAGGCGCTGGATTCATCGCGCTAACAACGCTATTTTGGCAGGGGTATAAATAATTTTATGGGGCAGGTATGTCGCTGATTCGTTTGCGTACCTTTATGGAAGTTTATCGCCAGCGCTCGATTTCCGGTGCTGCCAGGACACTTAATCTGACGCAGCCTGCGGTGTCGCAGCATATCAGCGGGCTGGAAGTGGCAGTCGGCAGACCGCTGTTCGAACGGCTGGCGCACGGCGTGCAGCCCACGGTAGTGGCTGATGATCTGGCGGCGGATATTGGCGATAAACTGGACGCGGCGGAGTCCGCGCTGGCCTCCGCCAGAGCGCGCTCAATGGATGTCAGCGGTACGCTGCAACTGATTGGTCATGCCGATTTTATGGCGGAGAAACTGGCCGGAGAGCTGTTGCCGCTGCTGGAAAATGGGATTCGGGTGCATATGCATACCGGCGATGGTCCGCTGGTGGCGCAGATGGTGAGTGAAGGGCATTGCGATCTGGGGATTACGGCGCATCCGGTAACGGATTCACGGCTGAAAAGTGAAGTGATTTTTACCGACAGGGTGCTGGCTGTGGCGTCGCCGCAGGTCGCGCAGCGGCTTAATCAGAGCGCGGATTTCACCGCCGCTCTGCTTAACGAACCGCTGCTGGCCTACAATCTTGAGCTGTCGCTGACCGCCAGCTGGCTGGAAAAAAACCGCATCAGGCACCCGTCATTACTGCCCGCGATGGTGGGGCAGGATCTGCGCGGTCAGCGCACCCTGCTGTGCAAAGGCTTTGGCTGGTCGGTGATGCCTGAATTTCTCTGCCAGCCGCAGATCCTGCAGGGTGAACTGATGCCGCTGAACGCGCCAGTGGGCGATATCACCATTCGCTATAGTCTGATCTGGCAGCCCGGTTCGCTGCGTCAGCCGCGCATCGCGCATGCCAGACAGACACTACTTTGGCAGATGGCGAATCTCCACCCCCATAGCGAATGATCGCGCATCCTCCGCAGGCCGAAACGCCACGGGGGTTAGCGTCGCTTACGGGCAGCCCAGCGCAGCTGCCAGCGTCCCTTTTTGCGCTTTAATTCGCTGTGCAATCGCTGCGGGCAGGGCAGGCCAGATCACCAGATGCGGTGCGGTTTTCGCTTCAATGGTGGCGACAGTCACCTGACTTTCGCAGAAGCTGGCGCTTTTAACGGTATTCTGGTCCAGTAAAAAGGCCGCATATTCCCCTTTATCCGGACTGTCGCCGATGAAAATCACTTTCCAGTAGCCGCTCGGGATCTGCACAGCAGGCGCATTCGGCAGGGTTTCTGTTTGATACTCATACAGCGGCCCGGTCACCACATTCACCACGGCGATATCATCACGACTGGCCAGCACCCGCTCTTTATCTTCCAGCCTGGCCCATGCCCCCTGATTCAGCGCCGATTTCTGCGGTGTGATATTGGAGAGGTAATTCAGTGTTTGCCAGTCGTCGGCATTACCCAGGCTGGCCAGTGGTGCCTGATGACCGCGATCCACCTTCAGTGTGGCGCTGGCATTGTTGTACGCGGCGGGTGCCAGCGTATCGTCAGCGGGCAGATCCGGGTCCTGCTTCCAGTTACGCGGCCGGTTGCTGGCCTGCGAGGTTTTGCTGACTTTATAGGCCACCCAGTTAGCGAATTTGGTCCCGGCGTTATTGTTCAGCACATAGGCCTCACGCACCAGTGTCTGGTTGCTGCCGCCTGTCGGGCAGCCTGCGGCGCAGATTTCCGGGGTGATGGTTTGCGGCGGTTGTGGCGTTTGCGGTGGCGCACAGCCGGCCAGCAGCAGGATGGGCAGTAAGTGAAGTAAACGAAGCTTCATTGACATAGTTCCTTTATGTTGAATGAACAGATTGATGCCGCAGCCGTTATCGCCGCAGAAGGAGCGTCCTTCAGCGGTGAAGCGTGCATGGCGCATTGAGGATAGCAGAAAAAAGCGCGACTGCTTGCCGCGCCTGCTGACGGTGGGGTTTAGTAAACCAGAGATGCCGGTCAGTTAAATGCTAAACAGAAAAAACGCAGGTTTAGTCTTTACTGAGAAAAACTCACGCCATCTGCCTGTCGCGCAAACAACAAAACCCGCGCCAGGCGGGTATGTTTTGCGGATTACGGAAGATTGGTGATCTTCGCATCGACCACCACGCCAATAATCTGGCAGTTACCGTTAATCTCCAGCATCGGATATTGCGGATTGAGTGGCTTAAGAAACTTGCGCCCGGCATCGATTACCAGCTTCTTAAAGGTGGCCTCGTTCTCGTTTTCCAGCTTGGCGACCACCAGCTTACCGTTCAGCGGCTCCACTTCAGGATCAACCAGAATCGCCATGCCTTCCGGGATACTCAGCCCGACGGGCGAGGTCATCGAATCCCCTTTGACATCCAGCCAGAACCCCTGTTCGGAGCAGTCGGCGGTGGTTTCATACCAGCGATCGATATTTTTCCGGTGATAGGGTTCGATGGCTTCTGACCACGCCCCCGCGCTGACCCAGCTGATCACCGGGAACTGACCTTTTGGCGTGTGCTGACGCTTATGGCTGACATTTGAGGTGCTGTCGACATCATACCCGGCAGGCTCATCAAGATAGCCGCTGTGCATGCCGTAGCTCTCTTCGATACGTCTGGCGGCTTTTTCGCCAAAAGAAGCTTTGCCCGTCATCAGCTGTGACAGGTAACTCTTCTCTTTGCTGGGCAGCGTTCTGTCCGCAAACCACTCTTTGAGGCGCATGCGCCTGTTTTCGACCATGTTCATCCTCCCATTGTGATTAGTAATCACTAAACAAGCAAATGCTTGACGAAATGTTTAGTGTTTAATAAACTTACCTTAGCATAATGAGGCGGCTATGGAAAAGGAAAAAGGACGCCCGTTATCAGGTAATGGTGATGCCGTACGGCGAAATGGCGTGGCGGCAGCGCGAAAAGCGCGCCAGAACTGGCAGAGGAATCAACGGATGACGCCCGGCGTTAGCGGCGCCGGGCGTCGGCGATTATTAAACAGAGTGGAGTAATAAACGCATGAGCATTTTACTCAAAAAAACAGTCATTCCGCCAGCCGCGGGGTACTGTCACGCATGACTATTGATGAACAGGTGATCGACTTTATTCGCGCCAACCCACTGAGCAGTGCGGCCGACACGGCACAGGCGATGGGGATTTCGGCAGGGTTAATGCGTGGCATCCTTTCCGGACTGTATCAGAAGGAGTTAATTGACCGTGTTAAGGTCACTTCCGGCCACCAGTACCTGATCGCGCCCGATGCGGCGCAGGAAAAAAATGCGCAGTACCGCCGCTTACGGCGGCTGGCGGAGCAGCTGGAAGATAAATGTCTCTGGCGGCGCGCTGCCCGTCAGTGGCTGGCAGTGATGGATGCCACGGAGGATGAGCGTCTGCGCGGTAAAGCGGCAGAACGCAGCACGTACTGCATTCAGCGCAGTCATTGTTACCGCCCGGAACTGAATGATGGCGGCATGGCGGAAGTCACGTTAGCCGATCATCCGGCGCTGGCGTCCCTGCGTTTTTGACTGGCCGTTTTGCTGTCATCGCGGGTGAGTGGGTTGAAAAAGAGAGTGGGGGAAAATGATGCGTGATATGCAACTGGTATTAGAGCGCTGGGGCGTCTGGTCGCGTACTCAGCCGCAACTGGGGTACTCATCGATTGCTGCGGGTTTTAAAGGATTGCTGCCGGAGAGTGCCACCAGGTTTAGCTGTTCCGATGATGATGCCATGATTGTCGATTCCTGTGTCGGCAAGCTGAAGCAGAAGCGCCCGGATGAGCATCAGCTGATTGAAGACCACTACATTAAAGGCATTTCGAAACGTATGCTGGCGCGCAGAATGCAGGTATCGGAAGGGATGATCCGCATCAGACTGCAACTGGCGGAGGGATTTGTCGAAGGCTGTCTGACCATGATGGATGCGCAACTGGAAATGGATGCCTGGGCGGAGAGAAAGATCAGCGAACACTGGCGTTAAGCGCTTTAGCCTGCAGATCGACGGGTAAGTGTATCTGCCAGTAAAACAGGGGCCGCAACAGCGTATGTTGCGGCCCCTGTTCGTTGTCAGCGTGATGCCGGTCAGAACATCATCACCATCCACGGATAGGCAATTAGCATCATTGAACCGAGGAAAATTGCGCCGAAAATGGTGCCCAGTCGCCAGTAATCTTTCGTTGGCAGGTAGCCGCTGCCGTAGTAAATCGGGCTGGGGCCGGTGCCGTAAGGGGTGATAATCCCCATCACGCCCAGCGACGTCACCATCATCAGGCAGAACACCGGCATATTGATACCCGGAATCGAGGCGGCGACGGTCAGCACGGCAGGCAGCAACGCGGTGGTATGCGCGGTGGTACTGGCAAACAGGTAGTGCAGCAGGAAGAACGCCACCAGCAGCATCACCGCCGCAACGTTAGGCTGAATACCATCCAGCAGCGGACTGGCTTCTTTACCCAGCCAGCTGATAAAGCCGACGCGTGCCAGACCATCCGCCAGCGCCACCAGCGTGGCGAACCAGGCAAAGGTGTTCCAGGCCGGTTTATTGCTGACAATATCACTCCAGTTCAGCACCCCGGTCCACAGCATCAGCACCACCACCAGCAGTGCCGCCATCGCCGGTTCAATCCAGGCGGTAGCGAAAATCCACATCAGCAAGGCGCAGCAGACAAACACCAGCAGCAGGATCTCGTGACGCGACAGGCTGCCGAGCTTCTCCAGCTCGCTGCTGGCCCAGCGTGGCACTTCATCATTAATCTTCACTTCCGGCGGATAGAACCAGTACGCCAGTAACGGCATGGTGAGGATCAGTAGCACACCGAGCGGCAGGAAGGCGATAAACCACATTCCCCACGAGATCTCTAAGCCGACGATACTTTTCACCAGCGCCAGTGCCAGCAGGTTAGGGGCCAGTGCCGATAAGAACATCGAACTGGTGATACAGGCGGCGGTAATCGCGACCCACATCAGATACGAACCAATGCGGCGTGCGCTCGGGTCGTTCGGTTTGGAGCCATACAGCGGCGGCAGGTTGGCAATGATCGGGAAAATGGTTCCGCCACTGCGCGCGGTATTGGAAGGGGTAAACGGTGCCAGCAGCAGGTCGGCGAAGGTGATGGCGTAGCCGAGCGTCAGACTGCGACGGCCGAGGTATTTCACCAGAATCAGCGCCAGGCGGCGGCCAAACTGCGTCTTGTCGTAACCCGAAGCGAACATAAATGCGCCGAAGATTAACCACACCGTCGAGTTGCCAAAGCCACTCACCGCCCATTTAAACGCTTCGCCTGCCGGTTTAAATTTCGGGTTCGCCAGTTCTGCCGGGCTGAATAACAGCCACTGGTTAAACAGGGCGATCACGACGACGCCGGTCAGACCAATCACCGCGCCAGGCAGCGGTTCGAAGATCAGACCGATGATCACGCCGACGAAAATCGCGAAGAAGTGCCATGCATAGGGTTCCAGTCCCTCAGGAACCGGCACCAGTAATAACAGGATGGCGACAAGCACGGGCAGGAAAAGCAATATCAGGCGTTTACGTTGTGCCGCCGCGGTGGCGGGCTCACTACTCGATATTTTAGGCATAGTATTTTTCTGCAGTTATTGAGAATGCGTGTCGTATTCCGCACAGGGCGGATAACGGTTTAACTCTGCTGGTCAATTGTTCTTTAAGCGGCGGATTCAACTCCGAAGTGCAACGCTAAGCCGCCAATCTTAGCTCTGCAAACACCACAGACGGTTGCCTGAATC
>NZ_CBFFRK010000055.1:0-27264 GCF_965644245.1 Erwinia sp. V71 | reverse complement strand
GATAGCTTATCGGTAGCTAACCGTCCCTCCATCCACATGACCAAGCGTTGCACTTATTATCTGAATTCGCGTGTTTCTGCCAGTTACCCTCAACATTACGCAGCAGCGTAATGCGATTGCCGCCCGGGCCACCCTTGCCGGAGGCGTTCTTGATCACGCCGGTGATCAGCTGCTTTGGCTGGGTGGTTGGCTTCGGCGGGCCGTTTGATTCGGCAACCAGCACATCATTATTCGGCAGTACATACACCTGACGCGGATGCATCAGCCCTTCAGCGACTTTCTCAATCTTCAGCCCTACCGCCACTTTTGGCATTTCGCCCTCCTGCCACGGCACACCTTTCGGCACCTGCATCGGCGGCAGCAGGAAGTTTTGCGCCTGCGGTAATTCAGGATTGGGACCGATCTGTTTGTTGGGTTCAATCGTTGCGCCCTGATCGCAGCTGGCCAGCACCATCACCAGCGCGACAGCCAGTAAACTCCGGTTAAGTTGTTTCATCGCAGCGGCTCCTTAAACTGTGCGCAGACGTAACGCGAGTTGCACATTAGCCAGCAGTAACAGAATCACTACCAGAGTGGAAAGCGTGACGCCCAGCGGCACCACGGCATAGGCATCACGGCTGTGTACAAAGGCGTTCACGATAGCCAGCACTATCGCGAGAAAATTCAGCCAGAAATGCACTTTCACCGCCGAACCTTGCGGGGAGTGGCTGCCTGTCCACACCTGCACCAGGTTAATCAGCCGCGGAATAATAGCGATCACCAGACCAATCGCAATCAGCCAGCTGGCGGCGAGTGTCCAGAGTATGACGAAGGTTTTCATATAGATAATGTCGAAGATCCAGGCCGCGACAAAAAAGCCCGTGGGTAGCGGATTCAATAGTTCATACAGCGCAAGGGCAATCACTGAACGCCCGGAATGAGGATGAGAGTGCATTTCCGTCTCCTGTTACCATCCAAAAGGCGACTGCGGCAGGCATCATGCCCCAGCCAGATAACGCGCCTGTAATAGATTAGTAAAGCTGAACAGTTGTGACGAAAATAATGTTAATTCTATTGAAAAAAAACAGGCATCCCCGCGTAGGTGATGCCTGCCGGTGTTACGCGACAACGCTGTTACAGCGCCAGATCGACCACAATACGCCCTTCAATCTTACCGGCGTGCATGCGGGCAAAAATATCATTGATATTACTCAGTGGCTCAACAGCAATGCTGGCGGCCACTTTATGGCGACCGGCAAAGTCGAGCGCTTCCTGCAGATCTTTACGCGTGCCGACAATCGAACCACGCACGGTAATGCCGTCCAGCACCATATCAAAGATCGACAGGTCAAATTTACCCGGTGGCAGGCCGTTCAGCACCATCGTACCGCCACGGCGCATCGTGCCAATCGCCTGTTCAAACGCTTTCGGTGACACCGCCGTCACCAGCACGCCATGCGCGCCGCCGAATTCTTCATGGAACACTTTCGCCGGGTCAACATTTTTAGCATTGGCCACCACACTGGCACCCAGACGTTTGGCGAACGCCAGTTTGTCATCATCGATATCGACCGCCGCGACATTCAGGCCCATCGCCACCGCATACTGCACCGCCATATGGCCCAGACCGCCGATACCGGAGATCACCACCCAGTCACCCGGTTTGGTGTCGGTCATTTTCAGCCCTTTATATACCGTGACGCCAGCGCAGAGGATCGGCGCGATTTCATTATATTCGACGTTATCCGGCAGAATGCCGACATAGTTCGCATCCGCCAGGCAATATTCCGCGAAGCTGCCGTTAACCGAGTAACCGGCGTTTTGCTGCGAATGGCACAGGGTTTCCCAGCTGTCCAGACAGTGTTCGCAGTGGCCACAGGCGGAATACAGCCAGGGCACGCCCACGCGATCCCCCTCTTTGATGTGCTTTACGCCATCACCTACCGCCACCACGTAACCGACACCTTCGTGACCCGGGATAAACGGCGGCTGAGGTTTCACCGGCCAGTCGCCTTCTGCGGCGTGTAAATCGGTATGGCAGACACCGGTGGCGACAATTTTCACTAACAGCTGGCCCGGGCCGACTTCGGGCACCGGCACCTGCTCAATCACTAACGGTTCACCGAAGGCTTTCACTACTGCGGCTTTCATGGTTTTCATGTTGTCACTCCTCAAGGGAAACAGGGGCTTAAAACAGCCCTAAAGGCGCCGTGTCATAACTGACCAGCAAGTTTTTGGTTTGTTGATACTGGCTTAACGCCATCTTGTGGGTTTCACGTCCCACGCCAGACTGCTTGTAGCCGCCAAAGGCCGCATGCGCCGGGTAGATGTGGTAGCAGTTGGTCCAGACACGGCCCGCTTTAATGCCGCGCCCCATGCGATACGCCAGATGGCTGTCACGCGTCCAGACGCCCGCGCCAAGACCAAACTGTGTTTCGTTGGCAATCGCCAGTGCTTCAGCTTCATCTTTAAACGTGGTCACGCCGATGACCGGGCCAAAAATCTCTTCCTGGAAGCAGCGCATCTGGTTGTCGCCTTTAATCAGCGTCGGCTGAATATAGAAACCGTTATCCAGCGATCCCATGGGCGCGCGCGCGCCGCCACTGAGGATCTGACCGCCTTCCTGACGGGCGATATCGATATAAGAGAGGATTTTGTCGAACTGCTGGCGTGACGCCTGCGCGCCAATCATGGTGTCGGTATCCAGCGGGTCGCCGCGGCGGATATTCGCCACTTTCGCCAGCACCCGTTCCATAAACGGCGCATAGATGGATTCATGGATCAGGGCGCGTGACGGACAGGTACACACTTCTCCCTGGTTAAAGAAGCCGAGCACCAGCCCTTCCACGGCTTTCTCAATAAATTCAGGTTCCGCGTCCATCACATCCGCAAAGTAGATGTTGGGTGACTTACCGCCCAGTTCGACGGTGCAGGGAATAATATTTTCCGCCGCGCAGGCCATAATATGGCGTCCCACCGGCGTTGAACCGGTAAAGGCGATTTTGGCAATACGCGTGCTGGTTGCCAGTGCTTCACCGGCTTCACGGCCAAAGCCCTGCACCGCATTCAGCACCCCTGCCGGGAACAGGTCGCCAATAATTTCCATTAACAGCGTAATCGCCAGTGGCGTCTGCTCGGCGGGTTTCAGCACCACACAGTTGCCTGCCGCCAGCGCTGGCGCCAGTTTCCATGCAGCCATCAGCAGCGGGAAGTTCCACGGAATGATTTGTCCGACCACACCCAGCGGTTCATGGAAGTGATATGCCACGGTTTTCTCATCGATCTCCGCGGTACTGCCCTCCTGCGCCCGCAGACAGCCCGCAAAGTAGCGGAAATGGTCCACCGCCAGCGGCAGGTCGGCATTCAGCGTTTCACGAATCGGCTTGCCGTTGTCCCAGCTTTCCGCCACGGCAAGGTATTCAAGGTTGGCTTCAATGCGGTCTGCCACTTGTAACAGCAGGTTGGCACGGTGTTGTACGCTGGTTTTTCCCCATGTGTCAGCGGCCCGGTGGGCAGCGTCCAGCGCAGCTTCAATGTCACGCGCATCAGAACGCGGGAACTGCGCAATATCACTGCCGTTGACGGGTGAAGTGTTAACAAAATACTGACCGCTTAGCGGTTCTGAGAATTTGCCATCAATATAGTTGCCATAAGCGGCTTTGAACGAAACCAGTGCACCTGGTGTTCCGGGATGGGCATAACGCATCGCAAACTCCTTCTGTAGGGGGTGAGGCGCCACCGTCCACGCCTTATTGACGGCGGGTGACGGTCGCCTTTTCCCTATTGCAGACGGCGTGCCAGTTTTTTCAGCTTGCGTAGCGTGAATTAATCGATATATTTATCAGCATGTTACAGATGAGATAACAATCTTATTTACAGGGAATAACAGAAAGTTTCATCATCTGTGTCGCAAATCGCAACAGCTAAAAAACCGAATAGCTACAATACTGCAACACTTACCGGTCCGGAATGAGGTGACCAATGCGGGAAAATTCGTCAGCCGAACACCCTTCTGCCATGCCTGGCAATCCCCTGCTCGATGATTCTTGGTTCCGCAGTGAACTGTATGGCCTGGACCGTATGGCCGATGATTTTCCGCGCGTGCGTCAGGGGGAACTGGCCGATCTGCTGGCGAATAACTCGGCGCTGCAGCAGTTCGCGCAGCCCGCCATCAATGTGCTGGCGCAGAAAATTGCCGATAAACAGTCGGTGGTGATCCTCTCCGATGCCAGTGGCCTGGTACTGAATACTTTTGGTGATATACAGGCGTTGCAGAAAGCCCAGCGTTTCGCCCTCGCTCCGGGCAATCTGTGGAGCGAATGTGGCCGTGGCACCAATGCCATCGGCACGGCACTGGCGATCGATGACAGCTGCGAAATCTATGGTCATCAGCACTATCTGACCAGCAATCAGGGACTCTATTGTGCGGCAATGCCGCTGCAAAGCCCGGGCGGGCAGATTGCCGGTGTGCTGGATATTTCAGGACCAGCGCACTTCCCGCATCCTCATACGCTGGCGTGGGTAAAAGAAGCGGCAAAGCAGATTGAGTATTTGTGGGTAAAACAGAGCCTGCATCCTGAGCAATGGCTGATGAGTCTGCACCCGCGCGCACAGGGACTGGATCATGTTGAAGAACTGCTGCTGATCTTTTCTGATAACGTGCTGATGGCGGCAAACCGGGTTGCAATGCGCGAGCTGCATCTCAGGGCAGAACAGTTTGGCTCGTTAACCTTCAGCCAGCTGTTCCCGCAGGCGGAGCAGCTGGCGAACAGCGTACCGCAACCGGTTGTCACCCACCATCAGCAACACTACTACTGCCGTCTGCGCGCGCCTGCCAGAAATCATTTCCCGACACAGAGCGTGGGATCGCATCTGCACTACGCCCTGCGCGACGACGCGAAAAAGATGGTGCGCCTGCTGGATGCCGGTGTGTCGCTGTGCATCCATGGCGAAACCGGTTGTGGTAAAGAGTATGTCAGCCGCGCGTTGCATCAGCAGAGCAAATGGCGCGAAGGAAAATTTATTGCGATTAACAGTGCCGCTATTCCGGAGTCCCTGATTGAGTCCGAACTGTTCGGTTATCAGCCTGGTGCGTTTACCGGTGCCAGCAAACAGGGCTATATCGGCAAAATTCGTGAAGCCGATGGCGGCGTGTTATTCCTCGATGAAATTGGTGATATGCCACTGGCGCTGCAGACGCGTCTGTTGCGTGTATTGCAGGAAAAAGAGGTGGCGCCGCTCGGTTCCAGCCGCAGCTGGCCAGTGAATTTCGCGGTGATCTGCGCCACCCACCGCAACCTGCCGCAGCTGGTTGCCGAAGGCAGCTTCCGCGAAGATTTGCTCTGGCGTCTGCAGGAGTTTTCACTGACCATCCCGCCACTGCGCGACTGGCCGATGCTGGAAGACTTTATTTTGCAGTTGTGGCGTGAAGCCGGTGGCGAACAGCGCGGCATTCAACTTGCTCCCGCCCTGCTGGGTACACTGGCACAGCATCAGTGGCCGGGCAATGTGCGCCAGCTGCGTAGCCTGCTGAAAGTGATGCTGGCGCTGGCGGAGGACAATGAAGTGCTCGGGCACGATACCCTGCCCGGTGAATACCAGCAGGTGGCAAGTCAGCCACTGCCCGCCCTGCAACAGCAGGATGAGCGGCTGATCGCGGAAACGCTGCAACGCTTTAATGGCAATATCAGCAGAGCAGCGCAGGCATTGGGCGTGGCGCGCAGCACACTGTATCGTCGTGCCGCGCGCGATAAACAGGGCAATGGATGAAAGTCGACACTAATATGTTCAATGGCAGCCCCTGAACAGGTCTGGCTATTGCGACAATGGGTAATGAAAGTAGTCCTTTCGGACTGCCCTGAAATGAAAAGAGTGAGCCTGTAAATACAGGACTCACTCTTTTTTTGACTGAAGATTTTAGCTGTGTCGTTCTTCGAGGCTAAACTGCTGTACCGTGCTGGCCAGCTGTTGCGCCTGCTCTTCCAGCGAGCTGGCAGCTGCGGACATCTCCTGCACCAGCGCGGCGTTCTGCTGGGTTACGCCATCCATCTCATTCACCGCGATGGTCACCTGACTGATGCCCTTCGCCTGCTCATCAGAGGCACTGACGATTTCACCGATAATCACCTGCACAGAGTTCACCGCCTGGATCATCTCCTGCATGGTTTTCCCGGCATCATTCACCAGCTGTACACCATTTTCGACGCGCTGACCTGACTCTTCGATTAATGCGGCAATCTCTTTAACCGCGTTGGCACTGCGCTGCGCCAGGTTACGCACCTCAGAGGCAACCACCGCGAAGCCACGCCCCTGCTCACCGGCACGCGCCGCTTCAACCGCCGCGTTCAGCGCCAGGATATTGGTCTGGAACGCGATGCTGTTAATAATCGCCGTGATATCACCGATTTTCTTCGAGCTGTCATCGATTTGCGCCATGGTCTGCACCACCTGACCGACCAGTAAGTCCCCGCGGCTGGCGATGCGGGTGGCGTTTTCTGTCAGCTCAGTGGCATGATGCGCGTTGGCGGCATTGTGTTTCACCGTCGCAGTGATCTGCTCCATGCTGGCAGCGGTCTGTTCCAGTGCCGCGGCCTGCTGTTCAGTACGTGATGACAGGTTAATATTGCCGCTGACAATTTCCCCTGCGCCCTGGCGCACAGAATCACTGGCATCCTGAATTTTACCGACCATTTCACGCAGTTGCGCCTGCATGGTACTCAAGGCATAGAACAGGCTGTGATGATCGTTCTGTTTCACCGGAATGGTATTACCCAGTTGTCCGTCAGCGACGGCCAGCGCAATGGTGGCCGCTTCGACCGGCTCACCGCCGAGCGGTTTCAGCACTTTACGGCTGAATACCACACCCAGCAGCGCACTGACCAGCAGAATGCTGATAACCATAAGAATAATGGCATTCACCAGTTGACGCTGAGCGGCCGCCATCACCTGGCTGACCGGCGCAACGATGCCGAGATACCAGTTAGCAGTACTGTTGCCGATGATAATCGGCTGCCAGGTGACTAACGCTTTTTCACCGAGCACTGCGTCATCCTGCTCGACGATCGCGGA
Source organism: Erwinia sp. V71 (assembly GCF_965644245.1). NCBI lineage: Bacteria > Pseudomonadati > Pseudomonadota > Gammaproteobacteria > Enterobacterales > Erwiniaceae > Erwinia > Erwinia sp. V71. The sequence continues at coordinate 20,217 of NZ_CBFFRK010000055.1, read as the reverse complement.
ACTGAAGTTGTTGGTTTCACCCGGGTAGGCTTTGGTGGTCAGCGCCTTATCCGGGTGAGAGATCACTTTACCGGCATTGGAAATCAGCACGGCGTAACCGCCTCCATTCCACGGCTTAATCTGGTCGACTTTCTGTTGCAGTGACGCCAGTGAAATATCTGACGTCACCACTGCCCGCAGTTTCCCCTGGCTGATGATCGGCGCAGAAACAGAGGTCAGCAGTGTCGGGACACCGTTATACGGGTAGCTGTAGGGTTCGGTCAGGGTATCTTTCTGTGTTTTTTGCGGTACCAGGTAGTAGTCGCCCTGACCTGGCGTAAAGATGGACATCATCGGGTGGACTTTGTAATTGCCTGACTCATCACGATCCACGAAATAAGCATGACGCCCTTTCGGCGGCGAGTCCGACTGTTGCGCGATTTCCGCATCACGGCCATCAAACGCATTCTCTTCGAAGGTTACGGACATCGACAGATAGTCCGGGTTGTCGCGCAGGGCGTACTCCATCAGCTTGTTCGCGGTGGCACGCTCAGTGATACCGGCGGCGGGTAACGCAATCATGCTGTGGCCAAGGTTATGCGCCACATCACGCGCATAGCTCAGCTGCTGCTGGATTTTGAGTGCTTCACTTTGTGCAATTTGCTGCAGATATTGTTCGGCCAGTTTTTTCTGCTCACTGCCCGACTGCCAGTTCAGTACACCGATAGTGACAGCAAAACCGAGGGCAATGGTGATGCCACCCGTTAACAACATCTGAGCGCGGGTGCTCATTTTTTTTTGAATCGCTTGTATGGCCATTGTGGCCCCCCTGATGTTCAAGCTTCTAAGTCGTCACATTCCTTTTGCTGTGCATTCCTTTATCATCAGAGTATCGGCGTTTATTTTTTGATCTTTAATTGTTAATAAAACGGTCAGTCAGCTGTAATACAACGTCATCAGCATCATAAACAGCGGCGTGGTCAGGGCTGACAGCACGGTGGAGAACAGCAGACTGGTCGCCGACGCCCCCTGCAGCACCTGGAATTTTTGTGACATCAGATAGACATTCACGCCAACCGCCATCGATCCCAGCAGTACCACGACTTTACTTTCCTGTAACGGCAGCCCAATCGCCCACGCCAGCAGCCAGATCACCAGCGGTTGCAGGATCAGTTTCAGCACACAGATGGCGTAACTTTCGCGTAAGCCATCGCAGATTTTATAACCCGCCAGACTCATCCCCAGCGTGACCAGCGACAGCGGCGCGGCGATCTGCGCCAGCATACTGACCGGTGCACTGACCACATACGGCAATGGCTGGTGTAACGCACTCCAGCTGATACCCAGCAGAATGCCAATAATGATCGGGTTACGTATTACACTCACCAGCGTTCTGCCAATTCCCGGCAGTGAAAAGTTGCCGGTACGCGCCCATTCCACGGAAATGGTCACCAGCGTCCATAAAATCAGGCCGTTAAACACCAGAACCAGCGCCACCGAAGGCAGTGACTCCTGACCAAGTAAAATGGTCGCGACCGGAATACCGAGCATCACGTTATTGGAAAATACGCCGCCAAGGGCAAATACCGAGCCCGAGACGCCATCAAGATGAAACAGTTTTGCGGCAACGAGACGGCCGAACAGGTAAACCAGCAGGCAACTGCCAAAGAAGGCGAACAGCAGACGGGCATCGACCGGCGGGCTTTTATAAAACTCGCTCATCACCTTAAACAGCATACAGGGCAGCGCGACGTTAAAGCAGAAACGGTTGAGTGCTTCGGTCACCGACTCCGGCCAGCGGGCAATACGCACCAGGCCATAACCGGTAATAATCAGCAGAAAAAGCGGCACTGAGAGATAAATCTGGTGAGTCAGCTGTTCGGTGAGTTCGGCCATTACCGACATCGCAGCGTATCCTTACTTAACTGTTTGAGATGTAAGGTAAGAAGATAACACGTCGTGTCACGATAATGTCGCCAAAACGCAGCGCTGGCGTAGTGAATTCAACCAGCACTGCCGTGTTTTCTGCTTAACATTACGTGACACCGTCACCATTTGGCGGCACTTTTCCGCCCATTGGGCCTGAGCACAGTCCGACTGACGCTAACTTCTCATGGTATTAACGGCTGGGACCAGACTCGCCACGCAGAGACAGGAAACGTCCGTCAATGTTCTGGCGGAAATAGCTGTCACAGTCCAGGCTACGGCTGAAGGCCTGGTAAGTTTTGGCCGGGACGGCCAGCCAGCGACGACAACTGCCATTTTTGTATTCCAGCTCCAGAACGCCCGCCATCGGGTCATAACCGGCGCTGATAAAAAGGGAAGATACAATCTCGTGCCGTTTCACGGTTCAGACTCCTGTCCACAGACTACAGGGTAAGCGGGCGGCAACAGCCATCCCCACTCCCGGCAGCAATAAAGTGTCAGCCCGGATACGTTGCCCCAGGCCATTTCACAACGATTAAACAACAATTAGTAAACAAGGGTTTAATCGGCTAGAAGAACTATTACTTGAGTAAGTTTTCAGCGAATGCCACAAAAAAGCAAGGGAGTCATCAATGACTCCCTTGCAAAGTTACGACTTACGCGCCGCAATAATGGTGTCTGCCACCTGTCGCGGCACTGCGGCATAGTGATCGAACTCCATACTGAAAGTGGCACGTCCCTGCGACATTGAGCGCAGCGTGGTGGCATAACCAAACATCTCGGCAAGCGGCACCATGGCATGGATCTGGCGGTTACCCATTACCTCGTCCATCGACATAATATTGCCGCGCCGGGCGTTCAGGTCACCTGTCAGGTTGCCCATGTACTCCTCCGGCGTTTCCACCTCGACACGCATCACGGGTTCGAGGAGCTGCGGCCCCGCCTGACGTGCCACATCTTTAAAGCCGATGCTCGCCGCCATCTTAAACGCCAGCTCCGAGGAGTCGACATCATGATACGAACCAAACGTTAAGGTCGCTTTGACATCAACCACCGGGTAACCCGCCAGTACGCCCGAATTCAGCGACTCACGGATGCCCTTTTCCACTGACGGAATAAACTCGCGCGGCACCACTCCGCCTTTGGTGGCATCCCCGAACACAAAACCCTGACCCGGCGGCAGCGGTTCCAGCGACAGCACCACATGGCCATACTGCCCTTTACCGCCAGACTGCCGGACGAATTTGCCCTCCACATCCTGCACCGCTTTGGTGATTGTCTCGCGATAGGTTACCTGCGGCCGTCCGATACTGGCGTCAACGGCAAATTCACGCTTCATGCGGTCGACGATAATCTCCAGATGCAACTCGCCCATGCCGGAAATAATGGTCTGGCCGGACTCCGCATCGGTATGCAGGTGGAACGACGGGTCTTCCGCCGCCAGCCGCTGCAACGCAATCGCTATCTTCTCCTGGTCGGCTTTGGTTTTCGGTTCGATCGCCAGTGAAATCACCGGTTCCGGGAACACCATGCGCTCCAGTGTCAGCACCGCCTGCGGGTCACAAAGCGTATCGCCGGTCGTCACATCTTTCAGGCCAACACAGGCGGCAATGTCTCCGGCCTGGATCTCATCCACTTCATGGCGGGCGTTAGCATGCATCTGTACGATACGGCCAATACGCTCTTTTTTGCCTTTCACCGGGTTCCAGACGCTGTCACCTTTGCGCAGCACGCCGGAATAGACACGCACAAACGTCAGCTGGCCGACATACGGGTCACTCATCAGCTTGAACGCCAGCGCCGAGAACGGCTCGCTGTCATCAGCATGACGTTCGGCCTGCCCGCCGCGATCATCCTCGCCCTGTACCGCCGGAATATCCAGCGGCGACGGCATCAGTTCCACCACCGCATCAAGCATGCGCTGCACGCCTTTATTCTTAAACGCGCTGCCGCACAGCACTGGCTGGATCTCGCCCGCAACGGTACGCTGGCGCAGCCCCTGAATGACTTCCGTTTCACTGAGGTCACCCTGTTCAAGATATTTATCCATCAGCGCGTCCGAGGCTTTCGCCGCTGCCGCGACCATTTTTTCCCGCCACAGCTGTGCGGTTGCCAGAAGTTCTTCCGGAATTGGCGCATAGCGGAACGTCATGCCCTGGCTGGCGTCATCCCAGTAAATGGCGCGCATGTTATTCAGGTCGATAACCCCGGCAAACTGATCTTCGCTGCCCACCGGAATCACAATCGGCACCGGATGCGCATTCAGGCGATCGGTCATCATTTGTACCACGCGGAAGAAGTCCGCGCCGGGACGGTCCATTTTGTTGACGAACGCCAGCCGCGGCACATGGTACTTATTGGCCTGACGCCAGACTGTTTCTGACTGCGGCTGCACACCGCCGACCGAGTCATACACCATCACTGCGCCGTCCAGCACACGCATGGATCGTTCCACTTCAATGGTGAAATCTACGTGCCCCGGGGTATCGATGATATTGATACGGTGCGGGGTGAAGCTGTTGTCCATACCGGGCCAGAAGCAGCTGACTGCCGCCGAGGTAATGGTAATGCCGCGCTCCTGCTCCTGCGCCATCCAGTCGGTCGTCGCTGCGCCATCGTGCACTTCACCCAGTTTATGGCTCATGCCAGTGTAAAACAGGATGCGCTCGGTGGTGGTGGTCTTACCGGCATCAATGTGAGCGGAAATACCGATGTTGCGGTAACGTTCGATGGGGATGGGTCGGGGCATGATGCGTCCTTAGCCATTTGACTGTCAGTAATGGCCAGCACACTGGCCGGTTGATAAATTCGCAGCTATCATAGTCCAACAGTACGAGTATATACGAACTATTTTAGCCATCGGTATTATCAATGCGTGCCCTTTGTTATAGTAGCGGCCCTGCTTTATTGATGCCGCCACAGGAAGCTTATGATCGCTAACCACCCGGAAACTGAACAGATACGTCTCGACCATGTACTGCTGGCGCTGGGCAATCCGCTGCGACTGGAGATCGTGCAGATTCTGGCACGCGAGGGAGAGCAGGCTTGCGGCTTATTACGTAAGGATGTGGCGAAATCCACCATGACACACCACTGGCGGGTATTGCGCGACAGCGGGGTGATCTGGCAGCGACCACAGGGGCGGGAGAACCTGATTTCATTGCGCCGGGAAGATCTCGACACGCGTTTTCCCGGCTTGCTGGATACGCTGTTACGGGTGATGGACTAACGCCATCGCGCTGCGCAGGCTGGCTTCCGGGCCGGTCAGCACCTTCACTCCTTCAATCAACGCGGCGGCACCGCTCATTGACGATTGCGCCAGCACCAGGCCATCAATGGTCGGGTCCTGCGCCAGTGCCGTGAGCGCAAAATCGGCGATAGTGCGATGACAGGCAGCGATCTCGCCCGCTTTAAACTGTGTCCAGGCGTCAGGTACGCATACCACCTGCAACCGTTGCGCTTGACGCAGTCTCTGCTGAAACATCGCCTGGGTAGACGCCAGCGTGGTCGGTGCAGTACAGAGCACCAGCAGATGCTGACTGTGACGCAATGCCTCATCGGCTAATGCCGCATCGAGGCGGATCACCGGCTTCGTGAAACGCCCCCCTTCAGCCGCCGTACCCAGCGTTGTGCAGGTGATAATCACCGCATCAGCCAGCTGACACAGCTGGCTGATACGCTCACGGGTGGCATCGATGATCGCAGGCGTCAGCCCGCCCGCCAGTTCTGCTTCCGCCAATAGCTCAGCAACCACATCATGGCGCAGTGTGACCTGCGGCCACGCCAGCTGTGCCAGACTTTGGGACAAAACAGCAATATTGCTGTCGGCAGCATGTAAACAGGCAATGATCATTGTTCTTTTAATCCACGGTTAATCAGCATCGGTTCGATCTCCGGATCGTGGCCACGCCAGTCCTGGTACAGCGCTTTCAGGTCACTGCTGTTGCCGCGCGACAGAATGCCTTCACGGAATGCCTGGCCGTTTTGTCGTGTCAGGCCGCCCTGTTCGCGGAACCACTGGAAACCGTCGTCCGCCAGCATCTGTGTCCAGATATAGGCGTAATACCCTGCGGCATAACCGTTACCCCAGATATGCTGGAAATAACTGGAACGGTAGCGCGGCGGTATCGCGTCCAGCTGAATATGCTCCTGCTGCAGCGCATTTTGCTCAAACTGCGCGACCTCCTGCAAAAGGCGATCGGCATGCAGCCCGTGCCAGTGCTGATCCAGCAGCGCCGCGGCCAGCAGTTCCGTCATATCGTAGCCTTTGTTAAATTTCGCGGCTTTGGTGATCTTGTCGCGCAGCGCCTGCGGCATCGCTTCGCCGGTCTGCCAGTGGCGGGCAAAGTGATTGAACACCTGATCATCACTGGCCCAGTGTTCGTTAATCTGTGACGGGAATTCAACAAAGTCGCGAGGCGTCTCCGTACCAGAAATGCTGGCGTACTGCTGGTCTGCAAAAATACCATGTAAGGCATGGCCGAACTCATGGAACAGGGTGACGACTTCATCCCATGACAGCAGCGCGGGCTGGCCTGCCAGCGGTTTGCTGTAGTTACAGACGTTATAGATCACCGGTTTGCTGTCCAGCAGTTTTGACTGGTCAACAAAGTTGCCCATCCATGCGCCGCCGCTCTTACTGTCGCGTTTAAAGAAATCGGTATAGAACAGCGCCAGCGATGTACCATCGTGATCGAGTACCTCGTACACGTTCACATCCGGGTGATAAACCGGGATATCGCTGCGCGGCTTAAAGGTGATGCCAAACAGCTCAGTGGCGGCGTAAAACGCCCCTTTCTCCAGCACATTATTCAGCTCGAAGTAAGGTTTGATCTGCGCTTCATCGAGATCGTAGCGCGCACGGCGTACCTGCCCGGCGTAGAAGTTCCAGTCCCATGCCGCCAGTTTAAAATCGCCGCCCTGCTGATCAATCACCGCCTGAATGTCGGCGGCTTCACGCCCGGCACGCGCCGTTGCCGCGGGCACAATGGCGCGCATAAAGCTCAGCGCCGCCTGCGGGGTTTTCGCCATCTGATCCTGCAGCTGCCATTCGGCAAAGCTGTTAAAGCCCAGCAGTTGCGCCTGGCTGGCGCGCACCTGCGCCAGTCGCGTCAGGATCGGGCGGGTATCGTTGTCATCGCCCTTTTCCGCCCGCGACCAGGACGCTTTAAATAACGCCTCACGCGTCGCACGCTGGCTCAGATCCTGCAGCGCCGGTTGCTGAGTGGTATTCAGTAGCGTTAACAGCCAGCCCTCGCTTAAACCGCGCTGGCGGGCCGCATCGGCCGCGGCAGCCAGTTCATGCTCATTCAGTCCCGCCAGCTGGTTTTGATCGCTGACAACCAGCGCTCCCGCTCTCCCGGCCGCCAGTAAACGGTTAGCAAAGCGGGTGATCAGCGTCGCAGACTCCTGATTCAGTGCCTTCAGTTGCTGCTTCTGCGCATCAGACAGTGTCGCGCCCGCCAGCTGGAAATGCTGCCAGGTGACTTCCACTAAGCGACGTGCTTCCGGCGACAGATTCAGACTGGCGCGCTGCTGAAACACCTGGTCCAGACGCGCAAACAGTTTGCCATTCAGGCGAATGTCATCGTTCAGCGCCGCCAGTTTTGGTGCGATCTCTTCATCAATCTGCTGCAACAGTTCGTTGGTATGCGCCGAGGTCATGGCACTGAACACGCTGTAAGCGCGATTCAGCAGCTGACCGCTACGCTCCAGCGCAACATAGGTATTGTCGAAGGTTGGCGCCTCGGGATTATCTGCAATGCGCTGCACTTCCGCGCGTTTCTCCGCAATGCCGGCTTCGAGGGCGGGCAGGTAATTGCTGTCATGGATCTGGTCAAAAGGCGGTGCCTGAAAAGGTAAGGTACTCGGCTGACTGAATGGGTTCGCGGCTTGCGTCATGACGTGACTCTCCTGTTGATGTTCCGCTGCTGCGCTGGCGCTAAAAACCAGCCCGGCGGCAAGCAATAACACTGATAATCGCATATCCTTACACTCCTTTCCCTGTCGAGTGAAGTAAAAGCTTAGCAGGCTATGGTCTGTATCCGGCTATCCTTGTGCAGATTTGTCATATGGCGGCGGCATAATCTTCCCTTAACGGTCGCCAGACTCAATGGTAAGGTATAACTACCTGAAAGATAATGAGGAGCAGTGAGATGATTATTTTTGTTACCGGCGCGACCGCCGGTTTTGGACAAAGCATTACTCGCCGTTTTATCGCCCATGGTCACAAAGTGATTGCCACCGGTCGCCGTCTTGAACGCCTGCAAGCGCTGAAAGAGGAGCTGGGTGACAATCTCTATCCACTGCAACTGGATGTGCGCAACCGCGCGGCGATCGATAACGCCGTCGCCAGCCTGCCTGCTGAGTGGCGTGAGATTGATGTATTGGTCAACAACGCCGGTCTGGCGCTGGGTATTGAACCGGCGCATAAAGCCAGTATCGAAGACTGGGAAGATATGATCGACACCAACAATAAAGGTCTGGTGTATATGACGCGTGCGCTGCTGCCTGCAATGGTGGAACGCGATGTCGGCCATATCATTAACCTGGGTTCGATTGCCGGCAGTTATCCGTATCCTGGCGGTAACGTCTATGGCGCGACCAAAGCATTTGTGCGCCAGTTCAGCCTGAATTTACGTACCGACCTGCACGGCACCGCGCTGCGCGTGACCGATATTGAGCCAGGTCTGGTGGGCGGCACCGAGTTCTCTAACGTGCGCTTTAAAGGCGATGATGGCAAAGCGGATAAGGTGTATGAAGGGACAACTGCCCTGACGCCGGAAGATGTCACCGAAGCGGTCTACTGGGTGGCGACACTGCCGAAACACGTCAATATCAATACCCTGGAAATGATGCCAGTCAGCCAGTCTGCGGCGGGCTTACGAGTGCATAAAGCGTGACATTGCTTTCCCGGGGATCGCTGATCCCCGGGTTAATGTCGCGCCCGGTTTGCCATCAAGCGGCAACCTTCCATCATCACCTTACCGTCCCTCTCGCAGCAGTGCTTTGCCCTGCTCCAGCAGACTTTTGTAGCGAATCTTTATGGTTTGCAGTTCCAGTAAGGTAAATTTTTCACTAAACTTTTCCGGGTTTATTTCCAGTTCAGCTATCGTTTTTGCTGCCAGAATGGCATCAATCTGTACGTCCTGAATCTTGCCCTTTTTCATTCTGTCAGTGCTGGTGGTAAGAAAATCGTCCAGCTGTTGTTTGCTGATATCCACCGGGACGGAAAACTGCAGTTCCTGGGCGCCGTTACGCTGAACAGAGATCACGCTAAACGCGTTGCGTATCTGACCGCTATCTTTATGACTCACCATTTTCACACCGGACTGGCTCAGTGCATTGATCGCTTGCCCGGCAGGCATTCTGAGATACAGGTAGTCTCTGCCCGTTTTCCTGTTCGCTGAATGATAGAGAGTTTCCCTGACCCGTATCTGTTCATGGTTTTTTTCACGCTGTAACCAGAATGTCCTGGGGGTATTCGCTACCGCGACGACTCCCGTCGAAAGCTGACTATCACGATTGTGCGTCTCTTTCAGCGCAATCACTGACGCAAACATTGCGTGCTGATTAACTCCATTTATTGGCATGGCAATATCTCTTCCGTCACGAAAACTGTGATTCTAAATCACGCATCAGCCCCTGCTTGCATAAATCGCTTATTTACTCCATCCCGCCACAATAATTAGCATGCCGCTAAACGCCACCGCCGCGCCCAGCCAGTCATAGGTGCTGAGCTTTACGCCATCAACAAAACGCAACCACAGCAGTGCCGTCATCACATACACACCGCCGTATGCCGCATAAACGCGGCCGCTGGCAGCGGGATGCAGCGTCAGCAGCCAGACAAATAGCGCCAGACTGAATGCTGCCGGGATCAGTAACAAGACCGAGCCGCCCTTTTTCAGCCATAACCACGGTAAAAAGCAGCCAACAATTTCCGCCAGTGCGGTGAGAAAAAATAACAGAGAGGTTTTTAACATGTCAGATCTCGCCAAAAGGTAAACAAGCCGTTGCCGTGGCTGGTGAGCAGCAAAGCGCCGATGATATAATAAAAATGATCCTGACCGCAGCCTTGTTACCACCGCTGCGGGCACTAACCAAAGGAAATGACAATGAAAACTCTGCACAAACGCCTGCTGACTGCCCTTCTGCCTCTGTCGCTGCTGGGTGCGGCGCTGGCGCTGCCTGTGACTGCGGCGGCGAAAACTGATCGTCTGATTATCGAAAACGGCAATACCGCCGTCGGCAATGAACAGGCGCGTCAGGATAAAGAACAGTGGGACACCACGCGCACACTGCGGAACAAAGTGAATACCCGCGTGGAAAAAGAGTTCGATAAAGCCGATCGCGCTTTTGATACCCGCGATAAGTGCGAACAAAGCGCCAATCTTAACGCTTACTGGGAACCGAACACCCTGCGTTGCCTTGATCGTCGTACCGGACGTGCGGTTGCGCCGTAATTCACTGACAGCTGCTATGCTTAGGACGGATTTTTAACAAAAGGATGAAGGTGATGAAAGCGTCAACGTGGATGTTAACTCTGTTCTGCCTGGCAGCACCGCTGGCGGCGCAAGCCTCCTGTGAATCGGTGAAAGCGGATATCAGCCAGAAAATCATCAATAATGGCGTGCCGGAATCAGGCTTTACGCTGGAAATTGTGCCCAATGACCAGGCTGATCAGGCTGGTGGTCAGGTGGTCGGTCATTGCGAAAACGACACGCAAAAAATTGTCTATAAAAGACAGCAGAATGGCGAGAGTGAAAGTCATGTTCCCGCCAGCACCGGCACCAGTCAGGACGCGCCCGCGCAGTAATCTGGCACCGCCATACGCGAATAAAAAAGCCCCTTTTGGGGCTTTTTTATTGCCGCAAACGGGGCACGCCACGACGTGATGCTGTTCACTGCCTTTTTTTAGTGTTCGGTATCGCAGACAATGCGGAATCCCGCGCCAGCAGACAAAACGTACGCAAATCCCTGACTCCCGAGATGCATACCCGCGATCAGCAATTTTTCCTGCACGGCCTGCGCCATAACCTGCTTCCGTGTCTTTTCGGCCTGAACCGGATCACAATCAAAGGCAATCGACACGCCGGGTTGCGCAGACTGAATATGCGGGAAATGGACAATATCTCCCCAAATCAGCAGACTTTTTCCACCCGAATCAATTCGGTATCCCGTATGACCGGGCGTATGGCCAGGCAGCCATACCGGACGAACCCCCGCGCAAATTTCACTGTCGTCCAGCCACTGCAGGTTCGCCGCATAAGCCTCCAGCGTACGGCGGGCCAGCGCAAAGCTACGCTGACCGCGCTCGCTGGCCTGCTTTAGCATGGCATCATCCTGCCAGTATTGCCCTTCGAGTGAATGAAGATACAGCTGCGCATGCTGATAAACCGGCAGGCCGTCAGCATCCAGTAGTCCGCCAATATGGTCAGGATGCGCATGGGTCAGCAGGACAGTATCGATATCTTCCGGTGTGACACCCACCGCGTGAAGGTGTTCCCGCAGCAGACCGCTGGCGCTGGTTTGTCCGCCGGTGCCGGTATCGACCAGGATAGTTCGCCCCTGCCCACGGATCAGATAACAGTTAATATGAATATTTCCAGGTTCAGTGATCCCAGCATCGCGCTGTATTATTCCAGCCTCACTGGTATCGATCCCGGACAGCAGGTCCAGACTGGCGGACATGTTGCCGTCACTGAGTGCGGTAACCTGATAATCACCGATCTGGCGGCATACAAAAGGCGGATGGCTCATGGTGCTTCCTTATAAAGCTGTGGTTAATTGCGGGCGCTGACCTGCCATATTTACGCAGGTAAAGCATCCGCAATCACAGAAGACACCGCTAAAATAACAGAATAAACAAACGCTTATTATCATCATGTGCGTTTGTGTACGCGCTTAGCCTGGTGTTGATCTATTCCGGGCGATGGCGCGGCATCGCCCGCGCAATCAGCAGGCTGCTGAGGGCAATCACCAGTGAGGCAACAAACACCCAGTGCAGCGACGCCGCCACCTGCATCACCATCTGCTGCAAACTATCCTCTGGCAGCTGTTCACGTGTGACGCCAGACATAATCTGCTGTACCGGGTCCTGTTCATCGGGCAAACGCAGCAGCAGATTGTAATTCAGCACCGCCCCCATCAGCGCCGTCCCCAGCGCCGAACCGAGCATGCGGCTGAACATAATCGAGGCGGTACAGATACCGCGGATATGATACTCCGCGCTGTTCTGCACTGAGACCAGAAAAGTGGTGCTGGTCATCCCCATGCCAGTGCCAATCACAAACGCTGAAAACCCGGCATACCACAGCGAACTGTCGCGGTTTAGCGTCAGCAGTAAACTGCAACCGGCAATCAGTAACAGCGCGCCAAGATGGGCGGTAAAACGGTACGAAGTGCGCTGCATCAGGTGACCACTCAGCGTACTGGCCAGCGGCCAGCCAATCGACATCATCGCCAGCGCACTGCCCGCCTGCAGTGGCGTTCCACCATTGATCCCCTGAATCCAGGTGGGCAGAAAGGCGCTGATGCCCATCATCGCCGCGCCAATAATCAGATTGCCGGCATTGCCCGCCACAATCACCCGACTGCGCCAGATCACCAGCGGGAACAAAGGCTCCGCGGCCGCCCGCTCATTGCGCAGCAGCGCAAAGCCGCTAGCCAGCGCCAGCAGCAGAAACAGCAATGACCAGTAACCCAGGGTCTCTGCCTGCAGCAGAGCAACCAGCAACGCGGAAACACACAGCATCAGCCAGAAACTGCCGCTGAGATTAAGACGGTGTTTGCGTTTTTCCCCGCTATTTTCCGGCAGCCAGCGGGCAATCATCAGCATCGAGACAATGCCAACCGGCACATTCACCCAGAAGACCAGCGCCCAGTTAAAATGCTGCACCAGCCATGCGCCGGAAAGCGGCCCGATAATCGCCGCGAATCCCCACACGCTGGAGAGCCAGCCCTGAATCCCGGCGCGCTCCTTCGGTGCATAGACATCCGCCACGATGGTAGACGCCAGCGGCATGATCGCCCCGGCACCCAGTCCCTGAAAGGCACGGAACAGGATCAGCCACGCCATACTGCTGGCAAAACCGCACAGCACGGAACCCAGCAGAAACAGCGATACGCCGATAAAAAACACCGACTTCCTGCCCCACAGATCCGCCAGGCGGCCATACAGCGGCACCGTCACCGCCTGAGTCAGCAGATAAATCGAGAAGACCCAGCCAAAGTGCGCGAAACCACCCAGCTCTGCGACGATCGTCGGCATGGCCGTCGCCACAATCGTCACTTCGATGGCTGCCATAAACATCGCCAGCATCGCGGCGATCAGTACCCAGTGGCGCTGCGCCACCTGATGTTGAATGTTATCCGTCATCTTGTCCCTTTCCTGTTGCTCTTCAACATCCTGGCATATTCAGCGCGTTGAGTGTTTCTGATTGTGCGACATCGGTCAGTACAAAGTGACAATGTCACATAAACATGCGTAAATCCCGCGGCAATCACACGTTAAATTGTTAGCAAAAAACAGTTTATGTTATTAATTTGCAAAATAATTTTCTGTAGCCACCGCGCAGTTGTTTGTGATTTAATCACCTGAGACTTGTTTCCGGACACCAACAGATGGTTCGACAGCTCCAGCAGCTTTTCAGCAATGCCTCACGGCGCAGATTACGTATCTGTGCGGGCTTCGCTGTGGCCTGCTGGCTGTTACTGAATGCGCAACTGGCGGTCTCTTCCCATCACAGTGATACGCAGATTATCAGCGAACATCACAGCCTGACTGATACCGATAATCTGTGCCATCTGGCCGAGGTTGACTCTGCCACCTTTAAACTACTGTGCCAGAAACATTGCCAGCCTGACAGCGCCCATACCCCCTCTCTCTCCCTGCAACTGGATGCGCTGCCCGCAGAAGAGATTCTGCTGCTGATCCCACAGCAGGACAGCATCGCTGACCGCGATGCCGACTGGCGTGCGCCGCCAGTCACCGGTCCGCCCGCCGAAATACGCTTCTGCCGTTTCAGAGAATAGATCGATCCATAGCCACACCACGACGTGAATGACCCGCTCAGCGGGCCGTGATGGTTAGTTATGGAGATTTTACTATGTCTGTTATTCAGGCAGCCCGTCGGCTGCCCCTGCTGCTCTGTCTGCTTTCCCTGCAGGCAGGTGCAACCACGCTTGCCGAGGCGCTGGCGGCCGCGGAACGCTATTCCGCAGAGCTGCCCGCCAACACACATCAGCTGAATGCCCTCAACAATATGGCGGATGCGGCCTTACAGCTCCCCGCCCCGACACTGAAAGTGGGTATCGAGAACCTGCCGGTCGGTGGCGGCAATGCGCACCGCTTTACCCGCGAAGGCATGACGATGCAGCGCATCGTCATCATGCAGGAATACGTCAGCAGCGATAAACGTGAACGCCGTTCGGCGGCAATTCGTGCCGAAGCGCTCAGCACCGCCGCTAATGCAGCGGTCATCCACGCCAGGCTGCAACGTGAAACGGCTCAGGCATGGTTCGGGCTGGCACTGACGGAAAAGATGCTGACGGCGATTGAGCACATCATCAGTGAGACGCGGCAGCAAACGGCGTTGCAGACCAGCAGCGTCGCCAGCGGCAATGCCAGCGCCGACAGTGTGCTGGAGATTAAACTGGCACTCAGCGCGATGGAGAATGAGGGCGAAAATGCGCGACGTGACTGGCAGGTCGCCCGCGCGCAATTGATGGCCTTAACCGGCGAGGAGGTCACGGCCACCTCCGGTGCATTTCCCCCGATTACCGGCCTGCCTGTCACCGCTCAGTCAGCCAGCACCGCAATTGACCAGCATCCGGAAGTGATTCAGGCGCAGCGCGAACGGGCGATGCTGCAGGCACGCGCCAGTGAATCCGCCCTCGCCGCCATCCCGGATATCGGAGTGGAAGTGTATTACGCCAGACGTGCCGATGGTCTGGATGATATGGCGGGCGTGATGCTGAGCGTCCCGTTACCTCTGTTTCAGGCGCAACGGCAGGATAAACAGCATGTCGCTGATATGCAGCGCAGTTATGCCGCCGATCAGCAACTTGCGCAACTGCGGCGTCAGCATCAGGCGCAGCTGAGCGCTCTGCTGGCGGATTATCAGGCGACTCATGCTATCTGGCGGCGTCAGCACGATCAGGTGTTGCCCCTGCTGCAGTCGCGCGTCGCGCTGACCCGTGCACAGTATCGTGCAGGCAGAGGCAGTCTCGCGGAATGGCTCACCGCTCGCCGCGAACTGCTGCAGGGCGAAATCGCCGCAATCAGTGCAGAGAAAGACCTCGCCAGCCGCTGGACGGCCATCCATTACCTGACGTCACAGGACGCACAACAATGAACCTGAACATTCCCGCATTGCTGGCAGCACTCGGCCTGCTGCTGGTCAGTCAGCTGCGCGCCGAACAGCATGACCATAGCCATAATCACGCCCGGATGGCTGAGATGCCAGCCGCCGAAAGCAGCCCTCAGACGGCGCAACCCGCCACTGCGCAGACTGACATAAAAGTGCTCTACTGGTACGACCCGATGACGCCCGGCGCGCGCTTCGATAAACCCGGTAAATCGCCGTTTATGGATATGGATCTGGTGCCGCGTTACGCCGATGAAGCAGCGGATAACGCTGGCATCACCATCAGCGATCGTCAGCAGCAAAACCTGGGGATGCGTACCGCCAGCGTGGCACGCATTGCTTATCAGCCGGAGATCGCTGCGTTTGGTACGGTCACTGCCGACGAAAGCAGGGTGAAAACCCTTCCGGCGCTGACCAGTGGCGTGGTGGAAAAACTCTATGTCAGCAGCCCACAACAACAGGTAGCAGCACAACAGCCGCTGGCGTTGCTGTGGCTGCCGCAATGGACGGCGGCGCAGCAGGAGTATCTGGCGGTACGCCAGCTCGGTGATGCCCCGCTCACGGCCGCCGCTAGCGCCCATCTCCAGTTGCAGTTTATGCCGGAAGAAACTATCCGCGCCCTGGAGCGCAGTGGCCAGGCACAGCGCAGCTTTACCCTGCGCGCACCCGCGGCAGGTTATATCAGCAATCTGGCGATCCGCGAAGGGGCTCAGGTCAACGCGGGTCAGACGCTGTTTGAACTGACCAGCCTCGACCGTTTGTGGTTGATCGTCGATTATCCCGACACTCAGGCCAGCGAGCTGACCGTCGGCAGCCAGATTGTCGCATCAGCTGACAGCTGGCCGGGTGAAACCTTCTCTGGCACCGTCAGCGAGCTGTTGCCGGTGGTGCGCGACAACACCCGCACGTTGCAGGCGCGCGTCGCGCTGGATAATCGCCAGCAGCGCTTAAAACCCGGTATGTACCTCAACGTGCAGTTGCAACCTTCTGCTGCCTCGTCTGCTGTACTGGCGATTCCGCAGGAGGCGCTGATTCTCACCGGCAACAGTAACCGCGTACTGCTGAGCGAAGGCAATGGCACGTTCCGCGCGGTGAACGTCACCACCGGACGCCGTCAGAGCGACTGGGTGGAAATCCTCTCCGGGCTCAGTGAGGGGCAACAGGTGGTCACTTCCGGTCAGTTCCTGATCGACTCCGAAGCCAGTCTGTGCAGCGCCCTGCCAGACGATCAACCCGCGAAGGAGCAGCCATGATTGCCAATGTGATTCACTGGTCGCTGCGTCACCGGTTGCTGGTTTTGCTGGCGACACTGGCGCTGGCGTTGTGGGGATTATGGTCGGCGCGGCAGATGCCGCTCGATGCCCTGCCGGACCTTTCCGATACTCAGGTGATTATCCAGGCACGTTATCCTGGCAAAGCGCCGCAGGTGGTGGAAGATCAGGTCACTTATCCGATTGCCACGGGCATGCTCTCGGTTCCTGGCGCGAAAACCGTGCGCGGTTTCTCGATGTTTGGTGACGCCTGGGTGTACGTGTTGTTTGATGATGGCGTCGATCCTTACTGGGCACGCTCACGGGTACTGGAATATCTGAATCCGATTCAGACCACCTTGCCTGCGCAGGTGCGCACCTCGCTGGAGCCGGATGCCACCGGTGTCGGCTGGGTGTATGAATATGTGCTGACCGATAAAAGCGGTAAGCACAGTCTGGCAGATCTGCGCGCCCTGCAGGACTGGCTGCTGAAGTATGAGCTGAAAACAGTGCCGGATGTAGCCGAAGTCGCCAGCGTCGGCGGAATGGTGAAACAGTATCAGGTGGTGCTGGACCCGGCACGCATGCGTGCACGTAACATCACACATCAGCAGGTCACGGAAGCGCTGAATGCCGCCAGTCAGCAAGGCGGTGGCTCGGTGGTGGAGATGGCTGGTGCGGAATATATGGTGCGCACGCCGGGTTATCTGCAATCGCTGCGTGATTTCGATCATATCGTGCTAAGTGCCAGCCAGGGCATTCCGGTGATGTTAACCGATGTGGCGACGATACGTATCGGCCCGGAAAGCCGCCGCGGCATCGCCGAACTGAACGGTGAAGGTGAAGTGGCGGGCGGCATTATCATTATGCGATCCGGCAAAAATGCCCTGACCACCATTCAGGCCGTACGCGACAAACTGACGCAGCTGCAAAGAAATCTGCCTGCTGGCGTGGCGATTACCCCGGTTTACGATCTTTCGCAGCTGATTACGCAGTCGGTAGACAATCTGAGCCAGAAACTGCTGGAGGAGTTTCTGGTGGTGGCGCTGGTGTGTGCGCTGTTCCTGTTCCATTTGCGTTCCGCGCTGGTGGCGATTATCATCCTGCCGCTGGGTATTCTCGGTGCGCTGGTGATCATGCATTACCAGGGGATCAGCGCCAATATGATGTCGCTGGGTGGCATCGCTATTGCCATCGGCGCAATGGTCGATGCAGCAATCGTGATGATTGAAAATATGCACAAAGTGCTGGAACGGCGACGCCATCAGCAGCCTGACCAGCCGCTGCAGGCGGCAGACTACTGGCACAGTGCGCAGGAAGCGGCCTGCCAGGTCGGCCCCGCGCTGTTCTGCAGCCTGCTGATCATCACCCTCTCGTTTATTCCGATCTTCAGTCTGCAGGCGCAGGAAGGAAAAATGTTCTCGCCACTGGCCTTTACCAAAACCTGGGCGATGGCGGTGTCCGCCGGACTGGCGATCACGCTGGTTCCTGTTTTGATGGGCTATTTTATTCGCGGCAGCATCCCCGATGAAAACGCGAACCCGCTTAATCGCTGGATAAAACGTGCTTATCAGCCGATGCTGCACTGGGTGATGCGCTGGCCAAAAGTGACATTGTCACTGGCTACTGCGGTGCTGCTGGCTACCCTGTGGCCACTGACCCAGCTCGGCAGCGAGTTCCTGCCAGCCATCGATGAAGGCGATCTACTGTATATGCCATCGACCCTGCCCGGCATTTCCGCGCGTGAAGCGGGCCATCTGTTGCAACAGACCGACCGCTTAATCAAAAGCGTGCCCGAAGTCGCCAGCGTGTTTGGCAAAGCAGGCCGTACCGATACGGCAACCGATACCGCGCCGCTGACGATGCTGGAAACCACCATCCGTTTCAAACCGAAAGCGCAATGGCGGGCCGGTATGACGATGGAGAAACTGATCCAAGAACTGGATGCCCGCGTCCAGCTGCCAGGGATTGCCAATATCTGGGTGCCACCGATTCGCAACCGGCTGGATATGCTGGCCACCGGCATTAAAAGCCCGGTCGGCATCAAAGTGAATGGTGATAATGTGGCGCAAATCGAACAAACCGCGCAGGCGATTGAACGCGTGGTGCGTGATGTGCCGGGAGTCACTTCCGCACTGGCGGAACGGCTCGATGGTGGACGCTATATTAACGTTGATATCGACAGGCCGCGCGCAGCACGTTATGGCGTCACCATGCAACAACTGGAGTCACTGGTTGCCAGTGTGATTGGCGGCGAGAATATTGGCGAAACCGTGGAAGGCCGCGCACGTTACCCGATCAATGTGCGTTATCCGCGTGAAATCCGTGATTCGCTGGAGAAACTGCGCCAGCTGCCGGTGATCACCGCCAGTGGCAGCCAGCTGGCACTCTCCGGGTTGGCGAAAATCACCGTCACGGAGGGGCCGCCGATGCTGAAAAGCGAAAACGCCCGTCTGACGGAGTGGATCTATGTTGATATCCGCGACCGCGATCTGCAGTCAACGGTGCGGGCGATGCAACAGGCAGTCAGCCAGCAGGTCACTCTGCCGCCGGGCGTGTCGGTGAGCTGGTCCGGGCAATATGAGTATCTGGCGCGTGCCGCCGCACGGCTGCAGATGATTGTGCCACTGACGCTGGTGATCATTTTCGCGTTGCTGTGTGCCACCTTTAAACGCGTGAAAGATGCCCTGCTGATTATGGCGACCCTGCCGTTTGCGCTGACCGGCGGTATCTGGCTGCTGTATCTGCTGGATTATCATCTCTCGGTTGCTGCTGCGGTCGGTTTTATTGCGCTTGCCGGTGTGGCGGCGGAATTTGGCGTGATTATGCTGCTGTATCTCAACCAGGCGCTGGAAGCCAGATTGCGTGCGGGGGAAGCGTTCAGCGAACAGCTGCTGCGCGAGGCGATTGACGATGGCGCCGTACTGCGTGTGCGCCCGAAAGTGATGACCGTGGCGATCATTCTCGCCGGGCTGTTGCCGATTATGTGGAGTGGCGGCAGCGGTTCTGAGGTGATGCAGCGTATTGCCGCGCCGATGATTGGCGGCATGCTCAGCGCGCCGCTGCTGTCGATGCTGGTGATCCCGGCCTGCTACCTGCTGCACCGGAAGAAATAGCGGGCGATGAGAGCGTCAGTATGCTGGCGCTCTCTGCTGCGGGTCAGAAAGCGGTTCTCTTACGGCGGCGTGGCGGTCAGGTTCATTGTCCAGATGTACGAACCAGGCACGCGACAAGCGAACAATAATGACAGGCCCGCATCGCTGGCCGTCTGCGTGAAAATGGTCGACACGCTGCTGGTGACCAGGCTGCCGTGGAGTTTAACCTGCGGTGCTGAACTGTCAGGATTGTGCGTATCGCGGGTAAAAATCCACGACACTTTGGTATTCAGACCACCAGTGACATTGTTGCCGATAAAATAGATGTCGACAGGTAATGATTTTTCCAGATTCCCGCCAGTCTGACAGCGTCCCAGATCAAACGTTGGTGATGCCGGAACAACGAACACCTGCGGTACGGAGGAGTAATGGATGGTGAGTTCCACCGCCGCCCCCACCACGCTGGCATCATTACCATTAATATATTGTCCGGTACTGTCATTTTTAATTAAGGGCGAACAGCGCGAATTCAGATAATAAGTGCAACGCTTGGTCATGTGGATGGAGGGACGGTTAGCTACCGATAAGCTATCCTGC
>NZ_CBFFRK010000054.1:0-27687 GCF_965644245.1 Erwinia sp. V71 | reverse complement strand
GATTCAGGCAACCGTCTGTGGTGTTTGCAGAGCTAAGATTGGCGGCTTAGCGTTGCACTTCGGAGTTGAATCCGCCCTTCGCTAAGCGAAGCGCCGATGTTCCGGAGGCATTTAAAGTCCGGAACATCGGACATTTATTACATTTATGCTACTTAATGCGGGATATAGTGAACACAACCTAAGTTAGTGTTCACTATCGACGTAGCCCGCTAGGCTAGCTACCTACGCGACTCTCGTCGCACTACATCATGCCGCCCATACCGCCCATACCGCCCATACCACCAGCAGCACCTAAATCAGGCGCGTCGCCTTTTGGCAGGTCAGTCACCATACATTCGGTGGTGATCATCAGGCCAGCAACAGATGCCGCGTACTGCAGTGCAGAACGGGTCACTTTGGTTGGGTCCAGGATACCGAAGTCGATCATGTTGCCGTACTCTTCAGTCTGCGCGTTGTAACCGTAGTTACCTTCGCCAGCTTTCACGTTGTTGGCAACCACAGACGGCTCTTCACCGGCGTTAGACACGATCTGACGCAGAGGCGCTTCCATTGCACGCAGTGCAACTTTGATACCCACGTTCTGGTCTTCGTTCTGTGCAGTCAGGCCAGCCAGTTTCGCAGCAACACGAACCAGCGCCACGCCACCACCGGCAACCACGCCTTCTTCTACCGCAGCACGGGTTGCGTGTAGGGCATCTTCAACGCGTGCTTTCTTCTCTTTCATTTCAACTTCAGTTGCTGCGCCCACTTTCAGAACGGCCACGCCGCCTGCCAGTTTCGCTACGCGCTCCTGCAGTTTTTCTTTGTCGTAATCAGAGGTCGCTTCTTCGATCTGCTGACGGATCTGCGTCACACGGCCCGCGATAGCACCTTCATCACCCACGCCATCGATGATGGTGGTGGTGTCTTTGTTGATCACAACGCGTTTTGCCTGGCCCAGATCTTCCAGAGCGGCTTTTTCCAGCTCCATACCGATCTCTTCAGAGATCACGGTGCCGCCAGTCAGGATAGCGATATCCTGCAGCATCGCTTTACGACGGTCGCCGAAGCCAGGTGCTTTCACCGCAGCCACTTTCACGATGCCACGCATGGTGTTCACTACCAGGGTCGCCAGCGCTTCGCCTTCAACATCTTCAGCGATGATCAGCAGTGGTTTGCCTGCTTTCGCTACAGCTTCCAGAACTGGCAGCATTTCACGGATGTTGGAGATTTTTTTGTCAGCCAGCAGAATGAATGGAGATTCCAGTTCTACTGCGCCAGTTTCTGGTTTGTTGATGAAGTAAGGAGACAGGTAGCCACGGTCGAACTGCATACCTTCCACCACGTCCAGCTCGTCCTGCAGACCGGTGCCTTCTTCAACGGTGATCACGCCTTCTTTACCCACTTTTTCCATCGCCTGCGCGATCAGGGTGCCGACGCTTTCATCGGAGTTAGCGGAGATAGTACCTACCTGAGCAATAGCTTTAGAGTCGGAGCAAGGAACAGACAGTGCTTTCAGCTCTTCAACCGCTGCAATTACCGCTTTGTCGATGCCACGCTTCAGGTCCATTGGGTTCATGCCAGCCGCAACGGCTTTCAGGCCTTCGTTCACAATCGCCTGCGCCAGTACGGTCGCCGTGGTGGTACCGTCGCCTGCTGCGTCGTTCGCTTTAGAGGCAACTTCTTTCACCATCTGTGCGCCCATGTTTTCGAACTTATCTTCCAGCTCGATTTCACGTGCTACAGATACGCCATCCTTAGTGATGGTCGGTGCACCAAAAGATTTATCCAGAACCACGTTACGGCCTTTCGGGCCCAGGGTAACTTTTACTGCATCTGCCAGTACGTTCACACCGCGCAGCATTTTCACGCGTGCGTCATTACCGAATTTTACGTCTTTAGCTGCCATTTGAAATTTCCCTTAAATTCGTTGCGTTCAGTGAGTTACGCGTTGATTACGCTTCAACAATTGCCAGAATGTCGCTTTCAGAGATGATCAGCACTTCTTCGTTGTCGATTTTTTCCGTTTTTGCGCCGTAACCTTCATTGAAGATGACCAGGTCGCCCACTTTCACATCCAGCGGCTTAACATCACCGTTTTCCAGGATGCGGCCATTGCCTACCGCCAGAACTTCAGCACGGGTTGATTTGCCCGCTGCGGAACCGGTCAGCACGATGCCGCCTGCAGACTTAGATTCAACTTCTTTACGCTTAACAATTACACGATCGTGCAATGGACGAATTTTCATGTGATAGCTCTCCTTTGAGAAGTCCAATCAATTTTGGGATGAAAGCCGTGCAGAGTGCTATCGGCCTCGTGACGGAAGAGATAGGGACAGCAGCCACGGCTTTCAAGGGCAAATAATAATTTTTTTTTAGCGATCCTGGCGATCGTCATGATCCAGACGATCGGCATCTTTACGCACAAACTCGCCGTCGATGGTGTGGCCACTGTCCGGACCCGCGCCAGGACCACGCCAGACGCGCAGATGCGGCATCAGTTTCAGCGTCAGATGCTTCTGTACCGGCGGCAGTAACAACAGCAGACCGATAAAGTCGGTAAAGAAGCCCGGCAGCAATAGCAGGAAACCGGCGATGATCAGCGACACGCTTTTGATCATCTCCGCCGCCGGACTCTCGCCCGCCGCCAGCTTCTGCTGCATCAGCATAAAATTCTTCACGCCCTGGTTTTTCACCAGTGACACGCCAATGCAGGAGGTAAACACCACCAGCAGCATCGTCAGCAAGACGCCCAGCACATGCGCCACCTGGATAAACAGGGAAATCTCAATCCAGGCCAGCAGAAAAATGACTAACAACGGTAACCAGCGCACCGTACTCTCCTGTAGTAAGGCCGGCGCGCAACAGGCGCGGCGGCAGAAAATGGTGATCGCAGCGATCATGACCCTATAGATGGGAACGCCAGCGCCGTTTTTCAACCTGAAATGTTGAATTTACTGCGGCCCCTTAATTTTGTGCCTGAGATCACATATCGTTAACACCGTTACGTTAGCAAAATGCCGTAAAGTGATCTGGGTTCCGGCATTTCTGTCATAACCACATATGATCGTGCTCGCCGTGCCGATAACGGATAAAATATCGGCGCAGGCATTCCACGACAAAATAATCACACCTTTGGTGTTGGTTTAACGGGCAGTTATAACAAGAAGGTTCTCATGGTAAACAACATTCGTATCGAAGAAGACCTGTTAGGCATGCGGGAAGTTCCGGCTGACGCCTACTATGGTGTTCATACTCTGCGTGCGATTGAAAATTTCTATATCAGTAACAACAAAATCAGTGATATCCCTGAATTTGTACGCGGCATGGTAATGGTGAAAAAAGCGGCGGCAATGGCGAACAAGGAACTTCAGACCATTCCACGCAACATCGCAAATACGATTATCCAGGCCTGTGATGAAGTGCTGAACAACGGTAAATGTATGGACCAGTTCCCGGTCGACGTCTATCAGGGCGGCGCCGGTACGTCAGTCAATATGAATACCAATGAAGTGCTGGCGAATATTGGCCTTGAGCTGATGGGCCACCAGAAAGGCGAATACCAGTACCTCAATCCGAATGACCATGTGAACAAATGCCAGTCAACCAATGACGCCTATCCGACCGGTTTCCGCATTGCGGTATACAGCTCGATCCAGAAGCTGATCGACGCGATTAACCAGCTGGGTGAAGGTTTTGACCGCAAATCCACAGAATTCGCCACGATCCTGAAAATGGGACGTACCCAGCTGCAGGATGCGGTGCCCATGACGCTGGGCCAGGAATTCCACGCCTTTAATGTGCTGCTGAACGAAGAAACCAGAAGCATTCTGCGCACCGCGGAACTGCTGCTGGAAGTGAACCTCGGCGCAACGGCGATCGGTACTCGCCTGAACACGCCGGAAGGGTATCAGCAGCTGGCGGTGCAGAAGCTGGCGGAAGTGAGCAACCTGCCTTGCGTACCAGCAGAAGACCTGATTGAAGCCACCTCCGACTGCGGCGCGTACGTGATGGTGCACTCGGCGCTGAAACGTCTGGCGGTGAAACTGTCGAAAATCTGTAACGACCTGCGTCTGCTCTCTTCCGGTCCGCGTGCGTGTCTGAATGAGATCAACCTGCCAGAACTGCAGGCCGGTTCTTCTATCATGCCAGCCAAAGTGAACCCGGTGGTGCCAGAAGTGGTAAACCAGGTGTGCTTTAAAGTCATCGGCAACGATATCACTGTCACCATGGCGGCAGAAGCGGGCCAGCTGCAACTGAACGTGATGGAACCGGTCATTGGCCAGGCGCTGTTTGAGTCAATCCATATCCTGACCAACGCCTGCTACAACCTGCTGGAAAAATGCGTTAACGGCATTACCGCCAATAAAGCGGTGTGCGAAGCTTACGTGTTTAACTCCATCGGTATCGTGACCTATCTGAACCCGTACATTGGCCACCACAACGGTGACATCGTCGGTAAGATCTGTGCCGAAACCGGTAAGAGCGTACGTGAAGTGGTGCTGGAACGCGGCCTGCTGACCGAAGCGGAACTGGACGACATCTTCTCGGTACAGAACCTGATGAGCCCGGCGTATAAAGCCAAGCGCTATACCGATGAAAACGAACAGTAAATCTGTACCCTGCTGACCTTTTTAAGGCACGTCTGTTCTGCGAACGACGTGCCTTTTTCATGTTGGCAACCTACAACGTTCTAACATTCAGTTAGCAATAAAATAACAAGGAGATTTCCATGATCACCGTTGAGTTGATCATTGTCCTGCTGGCCATTTATCTGGGGGCGCGGCTGGGCGGGATTAGTATCGGTTTCGCTGGCGGTTTCGGCGTACTGGTGTTAACGCTGGGGGCGCAGATTAAGCCAGGCGCCATCCCTTTTGACGTTATTGAAATCATTATGGCGGTGATCGCCGCCATCGCCGCGATGCAGGTCGCAGGCGGCATGGATTATCTGGTGAGCCTGGCTGAACGGCTGCTGCGCAAGCATCCGCGCTATATCACCTTCCTGGCGCCGCTGGTGACATATCTGATGACGCTGGTCGCAGGCACCGGTCATACCGCTTTCTCCACCCTGCCAGTGATTGCAGAAGTGGCGAAAGAGCAGGGTGTGCGTCCGTCACGTCCGCTCTCCATCGCCGTGGTCGCTTCACAGATCGCCATTACCGCGTCGCCGATTTCCGCCGCCGTGGTGTTTTTTGCCGCGATTCTTGAACCGCGTGGCATCAGCTATCTGGCGCTGCTGGCGGTTGCCCTGCCCTCTACCATGGTGGCAATCTTTATCGCCGCGCTGATCACCAACTTCCTCGGCAAAGAGCTGAAAGATGATGCCATCTACCAGTCACGGCTGGAGAAAGGCGAAGTGGTGCTGCGCGGCGCCAGCGTATTCGCCGCGAAGCCAGGGGCAAAACGGGCTGTATGGCTGTTTCTCGCCGGAATCGCGGCGGTGGTGCTGTATGCCACGGCGATCAGCGACAACGTTGGCCTGATCAGTAATCCGGTGCTGCCGCGCAACGAAGCGATTGTGGTGTTTATGCTGACCGTCGCCACGCTGATCTGCTTTACCTGTAAAGTCGACACCAATGAGATTCTGAGCGCCAGCACGTTTAAATCCGGGATGAGCGCCTGTATCTGCGTACTGGGCGTGGCGTGGCTCGGTGATACCTTTGTTAAAGCACATATCAGTGATATTCAGGCTGTAGCCGGTGAACTGCTGCATAACTACCCGTGGATGCTGGCGCTGGTGCTGTTTTTTGCCTCCACCCTGCTCTATTCACAAGCCGCCACCACCAAAGCCTTGATGCCGGCCGCGTTAATGCTGGGCGTGTCGCCGGTGACTGCTGTAGCCTCTTTTGCTGCCGTCTCCGCGTTGTTTGTGCTGCCGACCTATCCAACCCTGCTGGCGGCCGTGGAGATGGATGATACCGGCTCCACACGCATTGGTAAGTTTGTGTTTAACCACTCGTTCCTGATCCCTGGCGTGATTGCTATCGCTTTGTCCGTGCAGTTTGGTTTTGTCTTTGGTCATATGATTCTCTGATACCTGACCCACCATCTGTCACCCTTAACTTATGAATAAGGGTGACAGTCCCTCCTTGCCGACAATTTACATCCTGAAAAAACCTGCCGCCAAAGGTCATGATATAGTCTGCGCATGCCACAGAAGGAGTGCCCGATGAGCCATGCAACCGCCGTGGTGGTGCTGTGCACCGCACCTGATGAAGACAGCGCCCAGGAACTGGCCGAGCTGGCGCTGGAAAAAAAACTCGCCGCCTGCGTCACGCTGCTGCCGGGTGCGACGTCGCTGTATCACTGGGAAGGTGAACTGAAGAAGGAAACGGAAGTGCAGATGCTGCTGAAGAGCGACCACGCCCATCAGCAGGCACTGCTTAACTTATTGAAGGCGGAGCACCCTTACGAGACCCCGGAGCTGCTGGTCCTGCCTGTACAACATGGAGAGAGTGATTACCTGTCATGGCTCAGCGCATCATTAAAGTAGTGCTTATTCTGCTGTTCGCCCTGAACAGCCTGCATGCCAGTGCCTCGCTGTTCGGGCAAAATAAAAATCATTTTGTGCCTGTCGATCAGGCGTTTGCCTTTGATTTCCGCCAGCAGGGTAACCAGCTGACGCTGAGCTGGCAGGTCAAACCGGGTTATTACCTGTACCGTCAACAGTTGCTGATTGAACCTCATGCCGCGCGACTGGCCGCTTATACTCTGCCGCAGGGCAAAGCCCATGAGGATGAGTTTTATGGTAAGACCGATATTTACCCGAATAATCTCACCCTGCCGTTTACCCTGCTACAGGCCGATGGCGATGCCACACTGCGCGTGACTTATCAGGGCTGTGCGGCGGCCGGTTTTTGTTATCCGCCGGAAACCCGGGATATCCCGATCAGCAAGGTGGCCGCAGCAAGCACCAGTACCGCCGCAGAAGCAGGCAGTACAGCGGAAACTTCCCGCGCCACGAATACCACGCCCGCTGCGGAGCAAAGTGTCACTGTTTCCCCGGTCACCAGACTGCCGTTCTCACCGTTGTGGGCATTGCTGATTGGTATCGGCATCGCCTTTACTCCCTGCGTACTGCCCATGTACCCGCTGATTTCCGGCATTATTCTCGGCGGCAGCCAGCGTCTGTCACCGGGACGCCTGCTGGCGCTGTCAGGGGTGTATGTGCAGGGGATGGCACTGACCTACACGCTGATGGGAGTGGTCGTCGCTGCCGCCGGGCTACGTTTTCAGGCCGCGTTGCAGCATCCATATGTGCTGACGGGTCTGTCGGCACTGTTTGTGCTGCTGGCGCTGTCGATGTTTGGTCTGTTCCCGCTCCAGCTTCCCTCTGCGCTGCAGACTCGCCTGACGCTGTGGAGCAACCGCCAGCAGGGCGGATCGCTGCCCGGGGTGTTTTTGATGGGCGCACTGGCGGGATTAATCTGCTCGCCGTGCACGACCGCGCCGCTGAGTGCCATTCTGCTGTATATCGCGCAGAGCGGTAATATGCTGGCCGGTGCGGGCACACTGTATCTGTATGCGCTCGGAATGGGACTGCCGCTGATTGCCGTCACGCTGTTTGGTAACAGGTTGCTTCCCAAAAACGGCCCGTGGATGCAGACGGTCAAGGTGGCCTTTGGCTTCGTGATCCTTGCCCTGCCGGTGTTTCTGCTGGAACGTGTGATCGGTGAAGCATGGGGATTACGGCTGTGGAGTCTGCTGGGTGTCACCTTCTTTGGCTGGGCGTTTATCACCAGTCTGCGTGGCAGTGCGCGCTGGCTGCGCCTGTTCCAGCTGGTTCTGCTGGTTGCCGCACTGATCAGTGTGCGCCCGTTACAGGACTGGGCGTTTGGTGTACCGCACAACGCCACTGCGCCGCAGCTTAACTTTACCCGCATCACCACCAGTGACCAGCTAAGCCAGGCGCTGCATAGCAGTCAGGGCAAAATCAGCATGCTGGATCTGTATGCCGACTGGTGCGTCGCCTGTAAGGAATTCGAGAAATACACCTTCAGCGATCCACAAGTACAGCGCGCCCTGACGCCGCTCCAGCTGTTGCAGGCGGATGTTACCGCCAACAACCCCGCCGACAGCGCGTTGCTGCAACGCTTACAGGTTCTGGGATTACCGACTATCCTTTTCTTTGACGCCGACGGGAACGAGATCCCCGACTCACGCGTCACGGGTTTTCTGGATGCCGCACAGTTCCATGCCCATCTGCAGGCACTGACACGGTAAACCACGCATTCAAGAGGAGTGTCACTTGCAACGTGAACAAGTACTCGAGCATGCGCTGAATGTGCTTGAGCAAAACGGACTGGCCGCCACCGCCTCACTGGCGCAACTGGCGGGTGAAGTCGATATTCCGGAGGCGCAACTGGCGCGCTTCTGGCCCGATCGCGCCGCTCTGCTGTACGATGCCCTGCGCTATCACGGCCAGCAGATTGACAGCTGGCGGCGGCAGTTGCTGCTTGATGAGAGCCTGACGGCGGAAGAGAAGCTGCTGACGCGCTACAAAGTGCTGATGGAATCGGTGCACAACGGTCGTTTCCCCGGCTGCCTGTTTATCGCCGCCTGCAGTTTTTATCCGCAAACTGAGCATCCGGTGCATCAGCTGGCAGAGCAGCAGAAACGCGACTCCTGGCAATTTACCCATCAGTTGCTGAATGAGCTGGAAACAGATAACCCCACGCTGGTCGCCGATCAAATGGAACTGGTGCTGGAAGGCTGCCTGAGTAAGCTGCTGGTGAAACGCAACGTGCAGGATGTCGAGACCGCACGCCGACTGGCGGAGGATGTGCTGCGGATTGCGCTGTGCCGTAAAAATGGTGCACTGAGCTGATAAGCACCGCGGCGGCATGCTCGTCTGCGCCGCCGCAAAACGGGCTACAGAACCGGCTGGCACTAATGAATCTGGCTGAAAAGCAGGCAGTCAGCGCGTTTTTTACAGAAAGCCGTTGACGACGATGAGGCTTTACGGTTTAATGCGCCCCGTTGCCCGGATAGCTCAGTCGGTAGAGCAGGGGATTGAAAATCCCCGTGTCCTTGGTTCGATTCCGAGTCCGGGCACCACTAATTTTGCATCAAAGCACGCTGGTTAAGAGATGAGAACCTTAACGGGCGGTTAATACAGGGGCCGGTCATTACGGAATGTCCTCCGGTGTAGGCGTATCTGCACTGGTTAACGTTTCTGAATCAGTCCCTCAAGTCAGGGAGCCTGTGACAGCAGGCTCCCTGTTCTCGATCACTGGCAATAATCCCAGTCAATCAGTTTTGTGTCAATAGTTGTAATTCCCTTTCTACACAAAGATCTGTGTGCAGCGACAATTCTTCTTCCAGTGTTTTTCCCACAATGTCCATCTTGAGTTCCACATATTCCATTGTTGTGCTTACGCTACGATGACCCAGTAAATCTTTAACCAGCTGAAGATTCCTTTCCGGTGCTTTCATCAGTTCTGTAGCTAAGGTATGTCTGAAACGGTGCGGCGAAACGGCAAAACCACATTCCTTTGACAGGCGGCGAAAAAAGGAGCGGATCTTTTGATGCATCACGGTCACATCATTTCTGTCAAATTTTGCTTTTTTCCCGGCAATGTAAAAACTGACATCGAAGAGGTTATCTTTTGGCCCGGCTCCAGCCTCCGCTGCCCGTGTAAGAAGAAGCTGTAGCCGCAAACGCAGCTGCTTAACAACGGGAACGCGCCATTCCCTGTGCGTTTTACTCCCCTCAAGGCGCAGATCTATATAGCCTTCTGTCAGATTGACGTCCCTGAGCTGAATATGCA
Organism: Erwinia sp. V71; assembly: GCF_965644245.1. Taxonomy (NCBI): domain Bacteria; kingdom Pseudomonadati; phylum Pseudomonadota; class Gammaproteobacteria; order Enterobacterales; family Erwiniaceae; genus Erwinia; species Erwinia sp. V71. Next base: position 17,938 of record NZ_CBFFRK010000054.1, on the reverse strand, counting down.
GCAGTTGATTTTGCCTCATTCCCGTATATCTGAGCGTATCCAGGACGGTTATCCAGAACCATGCCGGGTAAAGCGCACTCCGCCCGCCACGTGCGAAAATTTTCCGGTTGGATTCAATTTCAGCCTGCTGCATTATCAGATAAAGCCGGGTTAGCTGAGAGCGGTTTAAAGTCCGTTTTTTCTTTCTGTCCCGCTGTACAGTGCAGTTGTTAAAAGGGTTTTTGCCCTCAGGCAATAAACCACTTTCCATAGCATAGTTATAGAGGGCCCTGAGATGTGCAATTTTATTGTTCCAGGTCTGCGCCGATTGTTGTTTTTCTCTGAGTACATATCGCCGCCATCTTAGAACTTCATGATGAGTAACCATTGATGGGGTTGTGTCAGCCCCCGTAAATTTCAGGAACCCCTTTACAACCTTTGCGTAGCTCCATTCTGTTGCAGCGCGCAGGTTTCGGGCGAAGAAGTACTCCTCAAGTAATTCTTCCCATGTCGTATAATGGTTTTTGTCAGACATACAGCATTTCCTTTTTCTAAATCAAGCTGCCCTTAAGGGCCCTCATGGACTGCCCCTCCTTCACAGGAAAGACAGAAGCCCGCTGTCTTCAGGGGAAGACGCTCCTCTGAAAAGGTGTGTAGTCTTGACAAGATATCCACTTACAGGTTTAAACGTGCCTTCTTTGCCAGGAGAGTGGTACAGTTTCGCTTTAATAAAACGCTCTCCCCGGCGCACCCTGTGAATATGCAGCTTCTCAAATTCCATTTGTATGGTATCCCTGCTTAGCTCTGCTCCGCTTTCTCTGATGTAAAGATAAAATATGTCCGGAACCCTGAGAAAGATGAACCCTGCAACTGCATGCGCCCTCGAATCAGGCTGATTAATGTCAATTCGCTTGCTCTTAAGTCCTTCAGAAAGCCACCTTAGAAATTCAGTGCCAGTCTGTTTTTTTATCACTGTTTTTTGTGCGTCAATGTTAGTTCTGTGTAAAGGGATGTTATCCTCCACACCGCGTTCAGGGAAAGAGCCTTCAGCTACTGTCTGATTTATCTCAGGCTTATCAGCATCTGGAAGTAGTTCATTAAGGGGGGGAAATTCTGGCTCATTTTCTGTTCTCGTACTGATTGAAGACTCTTCATCACATGCTTCAGTCCCGGTCATATCAGGCTCTTCAATGGCACTGAAAAGGCTTAGCAGCATCTCTGTATCAGCCTTCTCTGTTTCGTGTGGATCACATTCCGCACTCTCGCCTGCCTTTTCATTGCTGACGAGATTGCTGCCATCAGCCATCGGCACCGGTGCAACAGAAGATGCGAGTTGAACTCCCTGCAAATCTGCAGCTTCTGGCGATGAAGTTTTCAATGTTGTTTGTACTAACGGTTCTAATTCAATCTCTTGATCAGACGGCGTTTGCGGAACTGAAAGAGCCGGCTCTATGAGGGTGTTAACTTTCTCATTTGCCCCAGATACCTCCAGCGAAGGCGATTCCACCTTTTCGGCAGCTTGCTTCATTAAGCTTCTGATAAGTGGCATTGCTGGATGCTGGTTCCATAAGGAACCGGCAAGATTTCCCAGAGCTTCGGGATTCTCTGCCAGCCAGCCTGTCGCCTCTGCCGGCATGAGTTGTCCGGCTGCCAGCGCTGCAAAAGCTGAGGAGTTGTCAGCTTCCCGGAAGCGAAATCGATAAGGTGAGTCCGGAACGGTTATTCCCGGAAGCCAGCTTTTACCATCAAGCAGCTCCCCTTCCAGAGACGCCAGGAGCGGCAAATGCCAGAACAGTGCAGACCAGAAAATGACCGCATTCCACATCACGTTTTGCTCTGCCTGCTCTTCTGGCGCAGCTCCGGGCGGAAACATGTATCCTTTGGCCAGTCTGACCGCACAGGTTGTGAACTGCAGCGTAAGGTCCCCGAAGCCGTCTGACTGCGACCACCTTCCCTGCTGTGTTGCCGGCACATTCTGTACCCTGGCCAGTAAGCCATGCAGTGGTGTTATATAAAGCCGGTGATAAACATCCGCCGGAAGTGAGCTGTTTTCCCATATTTGTTGCAGACAGTTTTTTCTTAACGGACTACGGCACAGCGTATCGACCGTACGCGGAGTGTGGTAGCCGGCAGGTGTGACAACGGATACATGATGTAATGGTTCCGGTTCATCTTTTGAAAACAGAAACCTAAGGGTCCTGATTCTGTCGCGCATGATTTTCTCCTGGTATAGGGCTGCCCAGTGTTGTGACACTCCCCGCGCTTCACCATAAAAAACCAGTTACTCACTCTCAGAAGTTTTTCCCGTTTCTTCGTGCCTGTCGGCGCTCTCTCCATTTCCGGACGGTACGGTTTCGTGCGTCGTCTCGCGATTTTTCCCGCCTTCATCGCTCAGCCAGCGCATCAGTTCGTTAAGCACAAGCGTTCTTCTGGCCCGGGTGACAGCCACGTACAGCAGGTTAGTCTCATCCTGCCGCTCATCCTGCGAAAGAAGCGGGTCGGTAATGTCAGTAAAATCCTCACTCAGCATTACCACCGCCCATTCCAGCCCTTTGCTGCGGTGTGCGGTTGAAACCGTGACCTGAGCGTCTTTCTCATGGGTTACCACCTGACGGCGCATGATGGCCAGCTTTTGCGGTAGTGGAAAAAAGTCATCCAGCAGACGAATGGCCTGGTTCATCTCCACGTCCTGTGTGGCTTTTGCTATTGAGCAGTATTCTTCAAAATCCCGATAGTCCCGGCTGAGGCGCGGGGACTGCATCTTTTCAGGCATATCGGCGGAGAACCAGTACAGGTCTTCCAGCTCCTCTGTTTTGTAGCCTTCAATCCCCCCGACCCAGAAGACATTTTTCTCCATAAGGCTTGCCGTCAGGGCACTGCCGATCACGCCGGATACCGTCCGGCTCAGTACAGCAATATGCTCAGCCCCTGCCGGAAGGCTGCTGACGACAGCATCCTGCCCCCCGTTACCTGTCACGCGCTTTTCCTCTCCGGCACGTTCAAGCAGGATGTTGGCCATCCGCGCGACCTCAGGGCCAAACCGAAAACTCGCTGTCAGCCATAACTGGTCTGCCTGCGCCAGCTGCGGGGCACTCAGTGCATTATCTGCCCCGCGAAACCGGTATATCTGCTGGTAACGGTCGCCGACCAGAATGACCCGGCAGGGCTGATTCAGTACAAATGCACTGGTCACCGGATTGGCGTCCTGTGCCTCGTCGAAGAGGATGGTGTCCCAGCGTTTTGACAGGTCAGGATTAGAGAGCTGGAACAGTTTGAGGTAGGTGTCGTGCGTGACGGGAAAGACTGAATCAGTACGGCTCATTTCATACCAGAGGATTTGGATTGCCCCCAGAATTTTACCTGCATCGAGACCGTGGCGATCATCCTCAGCAGGCAGATGTATCAGCCCCGGCTCGGGGTCAGCACTGCAGAGGAACATGTTCAGCCCGCTAAGCGCCAGCCGCGCCAGCGGCCAGTGGCGGGTATTGAGCTTTCTGGCCACATCCGTAATGCGCAGACTGGCTGTCAGCCGGTCACGGAAATGCTTGCCGAAACGGGCCCATGCAAGCTGATGCGACGTTTTACACTCTACGTTATAGGGGAATTTGCGTTCAGCCTCATCCCGCACAGCGCGATTATAGGCGAGGTAAAGCATCTTACTTTCCGGGTTGGCTTCAGCGTAGTTCACTAATGTGGAGGTTTTTCCTGCGCCTGCAAACGCATTTACCACAAGATGATTACCCTTCCATTCGATGATGGCATTTTGTTCGGCTGTTGTTTTCCAGGTCACTGTGTTCTCCCGAAGCAGCAGATGTGAAAAAAACAACCTGACAGCGGTAAGCGTTCACTACGATAAAAAACCAGATACTCTGCTTCAGAAATAAAAAAACGCTCCCGCTCGGGAGCGTTTGGATGTGATTATGCCGCCTGAAAGTGCCGTGGATCCAGACGAACAGGCCAGCCGCCGAGATAGTGCCCGGGGGTAAAGTATTCAGCGTCGTTCATTCAAGAGAGTGTTATCGGTCCCCACCTCACCGACAATCTTGTACAACAACATAATCAGTATGCCGGAAGATTTCTAAAGTGGTTTTTTAGGCCATAGGATTCCCCGACTGAGGAAATATGAGAGAAATCACCATGGCATCAGAAGGGTCACACTTCGACAGAAAACAATAACCCCAACATGTTAAATAAAAACGGCAAAAAAAAAACTCCTTTTCAGCAGTAAATCTATTCAAAAAGTCAAATGACAGAGTAAACATTCTGGAAGGCAAACAATACCAAAAATAACGCCAACCCTCTGTCTATAAATCTCCTGTAACGATAAAAAGCAGTCTTCACTGCAGACCTGGAAAATACAATTGCTACGAAAAAGTACCAAGAAAACTCTAAGGAACTACAAATTAACACGACAGCGACCTGCTCATAAATGCTACGCGGCACGGAAAGGAAACCTGAATATATACTAATCATAAACGCAATTGTTTTCATATTAAGGATATTAGTAAGTGCACCTATATTGAAAGCAGCAGCAGTTCCACTCTTAATCCTACCTCCAAGATCTTCTCCCTCCCCCCTCGTATTTTTACTCTGCAGCGTACTGATAAAAACAACATAAGCTATGTAAATCAAATATACTGCACCAAAAACTACCGATACTTTTGAAAAGGCCGGAAATAAATGTATGACACTTGACAGGCCAAGTAATGATAGTGTTGAAAAAAAAACTCCAACCGTGCATATCCCAAAAATTACCGCAAGTCCGAGCTTTATACTTCCCAATGCAGAGTAACGGCTCACAAGGATAAAATTTGGACCTGGGCTAATTACAGCCATTAAATAAATAAAAACCGCATAAAACATTTATACATCCCTCGGAGCTACTTTGAATCATCATAAATAGAATCAGCTATTACTTCTGAACGAATTGACAAAAGACTAAAAGATCCTGCATCGCCAAGTCCATGTGAAGACTCGCAAAGTCCATTCAGGTACAAATTGCTTTTTACATTACCGATGAATTTCGCCTCATAATTCCTTTCAATAACCATCACTCCATCCTTATCTTTGTTGAGCAGAGGGTAAATACTCTCCATTTTATTGGGATACTTTTCACCTTTTTCTCCCAAAGCTATATCCTTGAATCCAGTGGCAAGGACAAATTTATCTACATTTATGCTTGATGTTTCCTCTGTATTCACCTCTCGTAATCCTACAGATATTTTACCGCTTGTCCCTTCTTTAATTGAAAGTACTTCGGTATTATTAAGAATTATTATTCTGTTCTTTCCATGCAATTTCTCTTCGTAAATTTTAACATAAAGTGAATTTATAACGTCCGCATCCGCAGAACTATAATTGGTCCCACGCAACTGTCTGTCAAGACTCTTCCTTTTTTCTGGTTCAAGAGCATGGTAGTAAGAGACAAAATCCGGGAAATAAACATGGTCACTAAATGGACTTGTGTCTTTGAGGCGGAAACCAAAGCCTCTCTGAATAGAAATAATTTTTTTATCTGGATATCTGTTTGCAAGATCAAGAATTATCTCAACAGCACTCTGGCTAGCCCCTAATACGGCGATAGTTTCCGTCTCATCCTCACCGATAGTAATTTTACTTTCAAAGTCATTGAGGTGAAAGACTGAATCACCAAGAGCATGCTTATAAACTTCAGGAATATTTGGCTCTCTTCCTGTCCCCCATATAAGATTTTTAGTACGGTATGTAGTGCCTTCTTTACTGCTTATTACCCAAGGGTATTCAGAAGATGTTCTGTCATAAGTTACAGACTCCACTTCAGCATTGAGTATTACGTTATTTTTAAAGTGAGATGCAACCCAACGAACGTATCCCGCATACTCGCTACGCAGAGGATAATGGAGAGGTAGATTCAAAAAATCGAACAAACGGTTTTGTTCTTTAAGATAATTAATAAAACCGTAATGGCTCTTGGGATTTCGTGGTGTGACAAAATCTCGCAATGGATTATTTTGTATATCTGATCCACTAAGCAACATATTTGGCTGCCAATCAACCCTCGCCCTTTTCTCCAGAAAAACAAAATTTGATTCTGGATACTTCTCTTGTAACGCTACGGCCAATGCTATATTAGATGGACCAAAACCTACACCAATAACATCATATTCATTAGACATAACCGTCTCCTATAGAGAGTTAAGTGGCAAATGATAATATTTATATTCTATATTCTCGACAAATCCGAAACGCTCGTACACAGCACGGGCTCGAGCATTTGAAACTGCTCCCTCAATAAATAATTCTTTGGCTCCATGCTCTAATGCAAATGCTTTTGCCGACTCAAGTAATTTAAGTCCAACCTTGCGTGAGCGAAAATCTTCCAGAACATATAAATCATTTAGTATCCATAAACGTTGTAAAGTTACTGTAGAAAAAGAAGGAAATAACTGAACAAACCCTACAATTTTTCCGCCAGACACTGCGACGATCACTTTCGAATCCCCGAGATATAATCGTTCTCGAACAAACTCCAATGAACGAGAATGATTGATTTCCTCCCCATAGAATTCTCTATAAAGATCTACCAGCATAGAAAGCTGCTCACCATCATCTGGCGTACCATATCGTATAATTATGGACATCATTCTCCCCTTATCCGATGGATTGCATCAGAAATAATATTGATACCATCTTGCAACTGCTGATGACTAGCTGTAAGTGCAGGCAGCAATTTAAGTATATGCCCCCTAACTCCAGAGGTCTCAACAATCAATCCAAGTTTGAAAGCCTCGGAAGACACTTCTGTAGCAGTCTTGTCGTTTTCAAATGAAATCCCTCTTAAAAAACCACGACCACGAATTCCAATGTGAGGGTGTTTTTGTTTGAGATCGTTAAGTGACCTTTCAAAAAAATTAGATTTTATTTCAAGTTCATCACTAAATTCTTTAGTTGACCAAAAATGTGAAATAGCCGTCCCTGCTGTTATAAAAGCATGATTGTTACCCCTGAACGTCCCATTATGTTCTCCAGGTTCCCAGATATCTACATCAGGAGATAGTAATAGCAATGACATTGGTAGGCCATATCCACTTAAGGATTTGGAAAGTACAACTATGTCAGGGATTATCTGGTATTCTTCGAAGCTGAAAAATTTTCCACTTCTCCCACATCCTGCCTGTATATCGTCTACGATAAATAATATATCCAGTTCTTTTGCAACTCTATAAATGTTGCGTAACCAGTTTTTTGAAGCCGTATTTACGCCACCCTCACCCTGAATTGTCTCGACGATGATCGCTGCAGGTTTATCGAGACCGCTACCGTCCTGAAGCATTGCTTTCAGTATTGACGAGGTATCAATCCCATCGCCAAGATAGCCGTCGTATGGCATAAATATAGTGTCATGAAGACTTACTCCCGCTCCCTTCCTTTTTTTTGGATTAGCAGTAAGTGAAAGAGCTCCAAGAGACATTCCATGAAAGGCATTAGTAAATGATATGACATTCCTTCTTCCGGTAAATTTTCTTGCAATTTTAACCGCAGCTTCTACAGCATTCGTTCCGGTTGGCCCGCAGAATTGTAACTTATAGTCGAAATTTCTTGGAGAGAGGATATATTGCACAAAATTTCTAATGAACCTTTCTTTTGCACTAGTAAAGAGGTCCAGACCATGAGAGATACCATCATTTGTTATGTATGAAACCAGAGACTCTTTTAGTACAGGGTTATTATGACCGTAATTGAGTGCACCTGCACCAGAGAAGAAATCTAGGTATGGTTTATTTGTATCTGAATACAATAACGACCCCGATGCCCGATTGAAAACCACTGGGAAATCTCTCGAATAAGAACGAACTTTCGATTCATGACGCTCTGCAAAATTTTTTAATCGGAACGTATCATCTTCTGTACTCAAAGTATTAATCAGCGACATAATAAGAACCTCCTGACACATAAGAAATATTAATATTTTACACTCTACACAAAAAGTCAATTAACAAAATTATCTTTCGTTATTCAATTCATGGTGGAAGGAATCATTCATTGAAAACCGTTTTCATCAACTATCATAAAAAAGTGTCAAATCATCAAAACGAGAAAAAACACCCTCAATGTCGGTTAAAGATAGCTCGTTCAACCGCGCTGTCATATTGTATGTGGAAACATATAACTTTGATAATGCTAAGTTTTTCGATTGGTTATATAAAATTTCTGAGAAGAAAGCTATCAGACCCGGGTCTCTTGGGTAATAAATATTCACAAAAACCATATCATTTACGCTTCCACAACCTTTTGCAAATTCAAAAACTCTCTCATATACAACATCTTTACCAGAATCACCTAAAAGCATTATGGGCAAAAAAAACTGACTTACCTTTGGGGATGTCCTAAGTCTAGAAAAAGTAACCTTACACACTTACAACCTCCTGTTAATTCGATGCATTCATTGTCAACCATCATTTTTCACTGGAAATAGCATTTCAATTCATATCTAAAATACCGCATATTCATTCTAAGAATAATCAACATTTTTCCCGCACAAACAAAAGAACAAAAACCAATTAATATATACTGTAAAGTGAAATTGGTCAGATAACGTTATCTAAGCACCGAGAGCCATTGAGTATTGATCCAGTACAACGTTCAAACTGGGTAGCAGCGATGAACGTATATTCGTCTTTAATATCAGTTCTCTGGTAGCCACCGTAGATGAATACATAAATTGGTGCATACTTTATTCCTCATGAGAATAATTTTAATTATCTTTCGTTTACGTGGAGGTTTTTCCTGTGCCGGCAAACGCATTTACCACAAGATGATTACCCTTCCATTCGATGATGGCGTTTTGTTCGGCTGTTGTTTTCCAGGTCACAGTGTTCTCCCGCAGCAGCAGATGTGAAAAAAACAGCCTGACAGCGGGAAGCGTTCACTACGATAAAAAACCAGATACCATGCTTCAGAAATAAAAAACGCTCCCGGCCGGGAGCATGTGGATTTGATTATGCCGCCTGAAAGTGCCGTGAACTCAGACGAACAGGCCAGCCGCCGAGATAATGCCCGGGTGTGTAAAGTATCCGGCGTCGTTCATTCACCAGGGTATTGCCTACCACCACTTCGCCGGCAATCCCGCACAGGGACAGCTGTATGTATGCCATTCCGGCCGCAAGCGGATCGATATCTGTCGCGGAGACCCACAGATACCGGTGCGGTGGCCACCCCGCTTTTCGCAGAACATCGGCAAATGCCAGTACCATGCAGCCGGCACCGCACGCAGGTTCACTCAGGGTGATGAAGGGTTTGTCACGGAACAGCGCTTCAGTGTCGCCCAGCTGCATGGCCGCCATCATTCTGGCCACGTCCCAGGGCGTGAAAAACTGCCCCCGGTATTTGTCACCCAGCTCCAGCTGCATGAAGACGCGGCCCAGGAAGTCCCCGGACGCTTCTCCCAGCCCGTTAACAACGTGGGCCAGCAGCTGCGCCATGCGCGTGACATCCTCCTTTTCGTATCCACCGACTATACGCAGATACTTTTGCTCCCGCACTTCACTGAAATGAAGCCGGTTTTCCAGTGCGATGACGCTGCAGCTGATGAAGTCTTCGAACACTTTAAACCGGTGATGATACCGGGCCGTCTGACTGAACAACTTAACAAAGGCTTTTTCGTGGTTAATCATGCCAGGCATGCGTTTCTCCATAAAAAAGGGACACGCACCCTGACCATGGGACGTGTCCCCTGAGGGTAAAAGCCACGGCAGTGCCGTGGCCGGGTTAACGGAGGAGCAGGCTTTTACCCCCGGACCTCACGATATGATGCAGGTTCCTGAGCCGGTGAAGCGGGCTCATCGCTGACGAGATAAAGCACCTGTCCGGGTTGAGGCGCGCCGGACGCGCCTTTGTGTCCGTCAACATGCTCACCGCCGTCATAGCAGTCGTAACCGCTGAGCCCGCTCACGGGCTCGCTGTAGCTGTGACGCACCTCGCAGTCAAACACCGCTGAGATTTCCCCGACAACCTCACCTGACGGCGGGAGCCAGGGCGTGTCCATCTGCAACGTAAGACTGTTTGGCGAATGCCGCTGCCAGTTGACATTGTGCCCGGCAGGCCACTCCATGCCGTATTGTCGGCAGTAGAGGCTGGTTGTGGTCGATACGCCTGACATCAGCCCCCCGGAGCCGTTCAGCTCTGCTGCCAGCCGCGTAGGTATGACGGCCAGCATATCGCAGGGCTGGGAGCGTTCAGGATACTGGCTGAGCCGCTCCCAGGCAGTTGCGGCATCAGACTCATCGCCGGCGCTGACCAGACCAAACCAGTCGGTGTATTGCCTGGCAATCAGCTCCGCCATAACCTCACGTGCCGGGTCGGGAATATTCTCCCATTTCAGCGCGCCCAGGCCTGACTGGTGATACAGCCGGTCAATGGCTCTGATGGTTTCCGCATCGAGGACGGCATCCTTCAGCAGGAGCGCCAGCCAGCTTTCAAACGCCTGATTGGCCGCAGTGGAAAGCCCTGTGCCTGCACGGACCAGCCCCTGACAGGGCGGATACGACGTGGTCCGCACCGGCTTGAGTATCCCCGCCGCGCCAGCCAGAAACAGCTGTATGCTCTGCTGCACGGCGTGGCGGTGACGCGGTACGTCAGTGCCGTTTATCCACTGCAGCATGACATCGATGCAGACGGATTTACCGGTGATTTCCAGGCGGTTATGACACCATTCGGACATAGTGAATACTCCTCTTTCATAAAAAAAAAGAGGACACAGCCCCGTGAGGAGCGGTGTCCTCACGGGACGGCGACAGTTACGGAATAACCGTCACCGGATAAGTTAATTACGCCGCCACAGCCTGACTTAAAGGCAGTGCCAGCAGATATTCCGACGCTTCCCGGGCATGCCGGCAGGCGCGGAACAGGGCCTTTTTGTCAGATTTCAGCACCTTCAGCCAGTGGTCCACATAGCTGTCGTGCTGAACCTCACCGAACACGCCGAGCTGAGCACACAAAAACGCGCTGCCCATTTCGGCGATGAGCTCCTCAAAGGCATACACGGGGTCCCCGAACTGCCGGGATGAGGAGGTTATCCCCTCCCGGTTAAGTCGCTTCGCATGACCGGTACTGTGTACCAGCTCATGCAACAGCGTGGACCAGCAGTCCGCCTCCGTAAAAAACTGCTCAGCCATCGGCATCACAATTTCATCCGTCAGCGGGCGGTAATAAGCCCGGTTCTGAGGCAGCATCCGGTGTTTAACCCCTGAGGCGTTAAACATCCGGATCACCCTGTTCATCACGTCCGGACAGAGTATGCCGTCCTCATCCACCGTCGGGGGCTGTTCAGGAGAAGCCGCAACCTCTGCCGGCAACCCCTCACACTGCTCAGCGTTGAACAGCTGCAGGGGTTTGAGCATCGGCACGGTTTCCATCAGCGGTTTACCGTCACTGTCATAAAGGCGGTTGCCTTCACGATCCTCCGCCTGCTTCGTCCAGTCCTTATAAACCACCGCCAGGGTGGCTTTCTCTCCCTTACGCACCTGCCCGCCAGCCTGCTGCGCCTGCCGGTAAGTCATCCAGCGGTTATTGCGGAAACCCTGCTCTTCCGCTGACATCCAGAGAAGCAGGACATTCACGCCGCTGTAGTGACGTCCGGTTGTGGCATTCAGGGGCAGACCGGCCAGACCGCTGCCGGCTGCAGCGCGCCACGGCTTACGCCAGGGCGCGACGCCATTTTCCAGCGCGACAACAATGCGGTCGGTGATCTGGCGATAAAGGTCAGTCTGTTTTGCCGGACGGCGGGCCGCCTTACGTGAAGTCGTTTTTTTCATGAGATATACCTTTAATCAGAGGCATACCTCTGCGCCGGCGGGCGCAGAGATACGCCCGTCGACGGGAAATTCAGAAGTCAGTTACCATGCGGCATAAAACCACAGGTATTCATGTTCAAAGTCAAAATCACTGAGCAGGCTTTCCAGCCTGTCACGCAGGGTGAAAACGTACTGCAGCCGGCGCTGAAGAAGCGGATTATCCTCATTACCCTCTGTAAATGTCGCAATCGCACAGTCCAGCCTCTCTTTCAGTTGCTGAATATGCTCGCGTGACAGTTCCAGACAGGTCGCGTTTTCCACCTCACCGACATGCTTATCCACCCAGGTAATCAGTGAAAAATCGCGGCTCAGTTCACACACCGGATGATACGGTGCCGGTACTGCGACGATCTGCCTGTGCTGGCTGTAGAGAAAAATATCCAGTCCCATACGGGCCTCCTTCGGTTCAGAAAGAAGCAGGAACCTTTCCGGCAGGAAAAGTCCCTGCCGGGGTGAGTTAACGTCCGGTTATTCGCAGCGCCCCCTGCGAGGTCACCTGCGATAACCTGGCCTGCAGCCTGCCACAGGCGTTCAGAAAGGTTTGATGATCTTCAGGCTTCGCCCGCTTACAGCTGATGAAGGCCGCCTGCGTCAGCAGACGCACGGCGTTTTCACGCCAGCGGCAGAGTTCATCAGGCCCGACACAGGCACTGAAGTGACAGACTGCACTAGCCAAAAGCTGATCGGCCTTCTGGCGATACTGCGCCACTTTCACCCGGTCAGTCGCTGCGGTGAGCACCTGTATCTGTGTGTCGGTAATCAGGATCCTCAGGTCCGTCCTGCCGGACAGTACAGAGGTGGCGATCGCGTCGCTTATCGTCAGTGATTCAATGAAATCATCGCCGCCGGCAAGCAGGCGCGCCGTGTCGTACCAGTCCTCATTTTTCTGAGGGTGACACCCTGCGGCATACGCAATACGCGGCACCGGATCGTTGCCCTGCCAGGCACCGGTGGCCGGCATCAGATAAACACCCTCATCCTTTGCCAGATGCAGCTGGCCTCCCTGCATGCGGGCGGTCAGCAGGACGTTCGTCAGCTCTTTATTGTCGAAAAAAAGCATGGGGCTCTCCTGTAAAAACGGGAGAGCCGCTCCGTCCGGAGTCATCTCTCCCGACGGGGTTAAAGTCATTACTGTTTAAAACGAGTCAGATGTTTCCGCGATCCGCTTCAGTTCGTACAGATGGAATTCCGCCAGCACGAAGGCATTCCAGTCCTCATTGCTAAGCACCCGCTCACCACCGGAGAGCAGCTGCAGCAGCAGGGAATCAAACGCGCCCTCGCCTACCGGTGTTTTCAGTACTGGCTGCGGCGCGGTCAGCGTCGGTTGCTCAGGCAGGCCGAGATGTTGTTCAATCCAGCGTAACGGTAACGCCCAGCTGCGACCCTCGTCTGAAGAATGTATCCGGAAGCTGTCCGGACACAGGTTATGCAGCAGGACCATCACAACACGCGCAAAGAAATCGCAGGGCTGATGCTGAAAATCCAGCTCCTGGATACTCAGCGTATTGTGGCTGCGCTCCCGCTCAATGGTCATGTTGACCGGCCAGAAACAGCCGCCTGAATCGCCACAGAACGCCATGACATCAGCAACCGGAAACAAATCGGCCGCGCGGTTAAGCGACGGCAGATACATATTTCCCGGACGCAGACGCACCGGCAGTTGCCAGAAAGTTTCTGTAACGGCCAGAACGAAAGCATGCCAGTGTCGCAACGGAACCGTGCTGACGTGCTCGATGGTATAGACAACCGACATGGAAGCCGGGGAAGAAGACAGGTCTTTCATTGATAAATCCTCCGCGAAGAAAAAAAGGGGGATTTATCCCCCGGACGGGAGTAAATCCCCGTCAGGGTGTGTTCTGTCTGTCTGATTACATCATTTCGAGGACCGCGATAGCTTTGTCACCACAAGCCTCATCCTGCCCGCGGGTCACAGCCTGCTCCCAGAAAGGCCGGTTAATTTCTTTACCGAGACTGTCCAGTGTGCAGAGAAGTTGTCTGTCAGTGGCAGGCAGCGGCGGAATATCACCGTCCCTGAGAAAACAGACAAACCAGCCATAAGCTGTGCCGGCGTTAATAATGGCATCTTCCAGATACGTCAGTTCATTGGGTTCATCCCGATCCGTATGAAGATCGAGACGCTGAAATGCCCTGATGCTCAGGAGTTCACTCTCCAGCAGGCAAAGCCAGCTGAGCGTGTCCAGTGGAGTTTTAAGCGTATAAACATCTGTGTGCATGGGTATATCCTCAGGTAAATAACGGGATATCCTCTCTGACGGAGAGATATCCCCGTCAGGGTCCACAACATTTTCGGCCGGCGTTCATCAGCCGATCAGTTCAGTGCCTCTGCTCCTGATACACATATTCAGGATTAAAGCGGAGGCGTTGCAGCACAGCTAACGACAGTGGATCAGCGAAATTTATGCCAGAAACGGCCACACCATCCAGTATGTCGCCGGCCTTAACCCGGGAAGAATATCCGTAATACTGACACCAGACGCAAAGTTCGGGGTCAGCTGGATCACAATCACCGAGCGGTGCGACAAAAACCTGTTCGCCACAGGAGACGTTATCTCTGAGGATTACGCCCCGGATGAAAACGCCACTTACGTGGCCATACTGAGCGGGACATACATCCCGTCGCGTCTCAGACATCGACAGAATACGGAAAGTGACATCGTGCAGTGCTTCAGTCATGAGAATGCCCTCCGGAAAGAAAACGATAGCGCAGGTGTGCCAGATGCTGTGCCTGACGGCAGGCATAGAGGTATGCGTTTCGACGACCTGTGATTCCCTCAGGAAAGGAAACCGGCAGGCGGTGAAATACATACTCAGCGCGGTGGCAACCTGTACGAACGGTAAGAAAGACGTTAACGCCCTGATCTTTGACAGAAGAGATATGCGCACGGACGGCATAATTGCCCGAGCCGTTGACATACCAGCTGCTGTTGCGATGCAGATAAATGAAAGATTTCAATCTCCGGACAACTGCGTCAGCAGACTGCTGAAGCTGAGTAAGGAGATGTTCAGGGAAAACCGCAGAAGAGATGACAGACATTGTGTTTCTCCATAAAAAAAGGAAACACCTGCCCGACCGGGAAGTGTTTCCCGTCGGGGAGTCAGAAAAGACAACATTCTGACTGTCTGGTTAGTACAGAAGGAACCTTTATCGTCGCGTCATAGTGCGCTTACATTGACGATATCTGCTCTCAAAGGTGTGCAGATTTACCAAAGTTTGCTCCCTTTCAGGTTGCAGGAGCTTTTTTGTAGCCACCCGAAGGCGATTCTCACAGGCTACTGAACCATTGGTGGTTGCAAAAGCAACGTATAAGCCTGTTCATTTTCAGAGCAAATGGAGCTTATGTCAACTGTGGTATCAAATGGGTATACCTATTAAATACTACCCAATTTATTGATAGAATATAAATAAGTTACCATTCATATGATACCAATTGGAATGTGACTATTTTAATGTTACTGCCGGAGGGACTTTGTTTATATTTGGATATCTTCGTGCTTCAACACAAGAACAGGATGCGTTGCGTGCAAAAGCGAGGCTCAAGGACTTTGCTCAACAACACAATCATCGCATAGCTGGCTGGTATGTTGAAAATGCTTCAGGTGCAGCATTGCATCGACCGGAACTGATGAGACTGCTTCAGGATGCAGAGCCAGGAGATGCGATAGTTATAGAACAAGTAGATCGGCTTTCACGTTTGGATGATAACGGCTGGGAGTCTTTAAAAAAGATGATTCATGAGAAATCGATTTCAATAATAAGCCTTGATCTGCCTACAAGTCATATTGCGCTATCCAGCTCCTCAGCTGATGACTTTACCCGTAGTATGCTCCGGGTAGTGAATAATATGATGCTGGATATGTTAGCCGCAATTGCTCGTAAAGATTATGAAGATCGCCGCAGAAGGCAGATGGAGGGAATTACAAGCGCCAGGGAGAAGGGAAAATACAGGGGAAGGCTGGCAGACAAGGAAAAACATGAATTAATAAGAACTCTCCGCAAGAAAAACGGAAAGTCAATAAACGAAACGGCAAGGCTCGCTGGCGTATCACGCATGACCGTTATTAGAGCATGTAAGAATAAAGATTGATTTTGAATAAGCCACAGCCCTGATTGTGCTGTGGCGTTACATCCTAAAATTGAAGTGTAAAAACGTCTATTCTGTTTCCCCACGAAAATAAACCTGTTTGATATACCGCCCCCGGCCATCTCCGTGGCCCAGGTCCATTGAAACTAATGCCTCGGCTTCGTCGCGACTCATTCCATTTTTAATATGATGATTTACAGCATCCCGTGAGTAAGCATAACGTAAACTGTGCGGCGCATTTTTACCATTCATCCCTGCCTCTCTTACAATATTTCGGTAACGATCAATTGCGGTATGCAGAGAGGGTTTATCAATCAGCTTTCCGTTATGTTCACTGACATAATGAATTGCCTTATCCAGAATTGATAAAACTTTTTCACGATTGAAAACTGTTGTTTCTCTCGGCCGCCCGCCTTTCGTCCCGAAAACAACACGGACACGCTCATTATTGTTAATCAATGACTGCTTCCATGTTTTTAACGACTTTGCGGACTGCACGGTTTCTTCCGTTCTCAATCCAAGATATCGGGAAAGTTGTACCGCGAGCGCAACACCTTCATCTTTTTTAAGCGCAAAATTCACAACCGCATTAAGTTTTTCATCTGTAATAGGGAGTTTAGTTCCATCCCGGTTAGCACCAGAAATTCCAAGGGCCTGATTACTCAGGCTGGTATGATTGGGATCGGCCAGTTTATTTCTCCCTGCTGATAATAAAACAGAGCGGATAGCAGACATCTCATTCTGTAACGTCCGGAGAGACAAACTGTCTGCCTTCCTGCTCTCAATATACTTTTCAATATGGGAAGTTTTGATATGTTTTACGTCCCTAATCTGAATATTCAGTTCAGACAGACGTTCAGAAAAACGTTCTGCAATTCTTGAGCGGTCAGCCACAGTTTTATAACTTCCCCGTCCCTGACGAGCAAGTGTGACAAGTTGTTTGCACAGCTGTTTACTGAATCTGGACATTCCTATATCTCCACAGGGATACACGTCCCTCGGCTTGTAAATAAGCGGACGGATCTGTACCCCAGTAATTCATCCCCGACGACACGGTTGCTTTTGCGCTTCCTGCGTCTCAACTGGTATCTGTGCATCGGGGCGGCGAATTGTTGAGTTCTTGCGAGGCACCCCAGATCTCTGATCTGTTTGCTGCTTATGCAGAGCTGACTTACGTCAAGCTGCCTCCAACACTACTGTTCGTAGTGTCGCCATCGATACCGAGTCGATTTCCTCCTTACTGATAGTTGAACGTTCAGACGGCCTTCCGTCGTGCTTACGTTGATGTAAAAGTGAGTTTAATACCGTACTGACACGGACTACATGTTGGTCAGATGGTAGTAAAACGTTGAAAACCACGTCGTACGTGGGTTGAGACGTTATGCGCTGCGCGCGTCACTTGGTAGTGTCTTCGCCACTTCACAAGTGACGCCGCGCAGCTTCGTGCTCCTAATGCAACTCCGTAAGCGGCCAAATGTACCAAATGGCCTTATACGTCGGTGCAAAAGTCGTACGAAACTCAGGGCGTATCACTGCAAATGAGAAGACGTTGAACTGATGCCGTTCACAGAACGGAAGTGAATTGAAACTGGCAGCTATGCTACACAGTAAACCTTCATCGTCGCGTCATAGTGCGCTTTCATGGACGATATCTGCTTTCAAAGGTGAGCAGATTTGCCACATTTTTCATGTACTCCCTTTCAGGCTTAGAGAGTTTTATTGTGCAGTCACCCGAAGGCGCTCCTCACAGACTGCCGGAACATTGGTGGTCGCAGCTTAAGTGCGACTGTAGCCACCCGAAGGCGCTCATCACAGGCTACAAGAGCATTGGTGGTCGCCAGTGCGACAATACAACAGTTTGATAGTACCAATAGGGAAATACGACGTCAAATGGATGTAGACATCGTTTTTTGGGTGAGTAATATGTAGTTTTCTCCGATAAAAGTGGTTGGCGGATTCAACTCCGAAGTGCAACGCTAAGCCGCCAATCTTAGCTCTGCAAACACCACAGACGGTTGCCTGAAT
>NZ_CBFFRK010000053.1:0-28672 GCF_965644245.1 Erwinia sp. V71 | reverse complement strand
GTTCCGGCAGCCTTCAGTGGTCTTTGCAGAGTTAAGACAGACGGCTTAGCGTTGCACTTCGAACTTGAATCCGCCCTGTTTGTGTCTATTTTTCCTTATCTCTCACTCCTCCGTTGTGGCTGACGCTGCTGCTGTTTATTAATGGTTTTCTCTGGCCCCACCTGGCGTACTGGCTGTCACTGCGCGCGCGTGATCCGAAAGCGACGGAGTTGCGTAATTTACTCCTCGACTCGGCGCTTGGCGGGGTATGGATTGCGCTGATGGGGCTGAATGCACTGCCTTCGGCGCTGATTGTCTCAATGATGGGCATGAACAATGTTGCGGCAAGTGGCGGGCGCTTCTTTTTCCGTGGCCTGTTACTTCAGATGGCGGTGATGGGGGCGATGCTGCTGCTCTTGCGTCTGCCCGTCAGTGTCGCGACCACGCTGTTGCAGGTGTATATCTGTTTGCCCATGCTGGTAGTCTATCCGGTGTTTCTCGGCCAGGTGACGTATCAGACGGCAATTAAACTGGCACAGCACAAGCGCAAACTGATGGAGATCAGCACCCATGATGGTATGACGGGCGTGTATAACCGCCGTCACTGGGAGCATCTGCTGCGCAATGAGTACGATAACTGCAAACGCTATAAACGTATGGCGACGCTGTTATTGATTGATATCGACCATTTTAAAACGATTAATGACACCTTTGGCCATGATATTGGTGATGAAGCCTTGCTGCGCGTCACCGATGAGCTGCGCCTGACGCTGCGCGCCAGCGATGTGATTGGTCGTTTTGGCGGTGATGAATTTGCCGTGATTATGCCGGAAACCCCGTCGCTTAATGCGCTGCTGGCCATGAGCCGGGTGCGTGATAATCTGCAGGAGAATCGCGAATTACTGGCGCCGCTGACGGCAATACATATCAGTGTCGGTATTGCGCAGTATATGCCGGAGATGACGTCATATCGTGAATGGCTGAAAGCGGCGGATGTCGCGCTGTATCGGGCGAAAAATGGTGGGCGCGGACGAACCGAGATCGCGCTGGCATCCACTGAGGCCAAGTAATCCCCCGCCTGTGACAGGCGGGGGAGGGCGTCAGGCGTTTTTCTTGCTCAACGCTTCCGACTTCGCCATGCACTGGCGCATCGCTTCAATCACCGCGGCGCGGAAGCCTTTCTCTTCCAGCACTTTCACCGCTTCAATGGTGGTGCCGCCTGGTGAGCAGACCATATCTTTCAGTTCACCCGGATGTTTACCGGTTTCCAGCACCATTTGCGCAGAACCTTTTACCGCCTGAGCAGCAAACTGATAGGCTTGGGCGCGTGGCATGCCGCCCAGCACGGCGGCATCAGCCATCGCTTCAATAAACATAAATACATAGGCCGGGGCGGAACCGCTGACGCCCACCACTGAATGGATCAGATATTCATCCACCACCGCGGCTTTACCGAAGCTGTTAAAAATCGCCACCACCTCATCGGTTTCTTCTGCGGTGACCAGCGCGTTCGGGGTGACAGAGGTCATGCCTTCATTCACCAGCGCCGGGGTGTTCGGCATGGCGCGCACAATTTTGCGGTCATGGCCTAGCGCCATTGCCAGCGCATCCAGCGTGACACCTGCGGCAATCGATACCACCAGCGTCTCTTTTTTCAGGCTACCGCTAATGTCTTTCAGCACTTTCAGAATCACATTCGGCTTCACCGCGCCGAACAGGATATCGGCCTGTTTCGCCACCTCATCTGCGCTTTGCGCAGGCGTAATACCGTACTGCTGCTGCATCGCCTGGTTGGTGGCAGGCTTGCGGTCGAATACCCAGATATTTTCCGGCGCAATGCTTCCGCTGGCCACCAGGCCGCCAATAATGGCCTTCGACATATTGCCGCAGCCGATAAAACCAATCTTTTTCTCCAGCATTCTCTTCTCTGCCTCCTGTTTCTGTCGCTGACTAGCTTACGACATTCTTCACCGTAATCCAGCGCTCCCTGTGTTTAACGCTGTGGAACCCTGCCGGAAACAGATAAAATTTGCCATTCTGGAAAAGAACGGCAAGATCTCCATTATTCCCCAATCCTGACAGGAAAGAGTATGCCAATCTGGGTGGATGCCGATGCGTGTCCAAAAGTGATTAAAGAGGTGCTGTACCGCGCAGCGGAACGGGCGCAAATCGAGATAACCTTTGTGGCGAACCAGTCGCTGAGTGTGCCGCCGTCGCGTTTTCTGCGCACGCTGCGGGTGGAGGCCGGGTTTGATGTTGCGGATAACGAGATTGTGCGCCGGGCGGAAAAAGGCGATCTGGTGATCACTGCTGATATTCCGCTGGCGGCGGAAGTGCTGGCGAAAGGGGCGGTAGCGCTGAATCCGCGTGGTGAACGCTACAGCGACGCCACGATCCGTGAACGCCTGACGATGCGTGATTTTATGGATACCATGCGTGCCAGCGGTATTCAGACTGGCGGCCCGACGGCATTAAATCAGCGCGATCGCCAGCAGTTCGCCAATGAACTGGATAAATGGTTGCTGAAAGGGTAGGTCTGGCGGGTGGGTTATGGTTACTCAGAGGCGGGATTGCCGCCTCTGAGTATGACATCCGTTCACATCAGACAAAGCTGTCGTCATCGTCAAAATCACTGCTGCCGAAGCCGTTGAAATCACTGTAATCATTGCTGGCGAAATCCTGCGGCAGACCGGCATCCTGATCCAGAAAATTCCCCTGCCCGACGTTGTTAAAGGTATCAAGGCTGGTGTCCGGCATATCGGGAACATCAGGCAGCGCAGGTTCGTTGATAATATTGACGATCTCTTCCGGCTGCGAGTGGTGGAACATACTGGTCAGCATATTGGCCATCACCACACCCCCCGCCACACCGACGGCGGTTTGCAGCGCACCACCGAGAAAACCGGTGCCGCGCGCTGCGCCAGGTGCCGCACCCCAGGCGGCTTGCTGCTGTTGCACTGGCGCACTGTTCCACGCAGGTTGCACTGGCTGCTGTTGCTGCGGCTGGCGATTGCCGCCGCCAAACAGCCCGGACAGGAAACCGCCGCTGCTTTGCTGCGCGGATTGTTGCTGTTGCGCAAGGCGGTTTTCCAGTTCACTCACCCGCTCATTGAGTTTTTTCAGCGCCGCTTCCTGAATCAGCAGCGCCTGCGCCATATAATAAGGGGCGCCCGGCTGCTGTTGCAGCTGTCTGGCAATCAATTGCTCCGCCCCGGCATCGCGCGGGCCGGACTGGGATTCGGCCTGTTTCAGTCGGCTAAACAGATTTTCAATCAGGCGTTGTTCTTCATTCTGCATGGGGCAAACCTCCGTAAACAGGTAACAGAGACATTTTGTCCATCGGCGAAGGAAAGTAAATCAGAGCGGCGTAAGCAAATGTTGCCATTGCAAAGTGGTGTAAAGCTAACGAGTCATGCACAAAATGTGCATGTTGTTTTCCTTTTTAATCATTATTTTAGGCTAATACCCCTGCGCAGAGTGCGTAAAGTGGACGTTACGCTGGCTCATGGCGGCAATTGTCGGTATGATGCGACGCAAAGTTGACCTGTTTTTTCGTCTTGCTGATGAGCCTGGTGCTCCGGTAATGCGGCTGAGGATGTGCTATTTATGTCGTTACCCATTTATCTGATCGGTGCCCGTGGTTGCGGGAAAACTACTGTTGGACACGCTCTGGCGCTGGCGCTGGATTATGCGTTTCGCGATACCGATCATTTTCTGCAGCAGAGTACGCAACAGACCGTTGCCGATATTGTGGCTGCAGAAGGGTGGGAAGGCTTCCGTCGGCGTGAAACGCAGTCGCTGGTTGCCGTGACAGCCTCTTCAACGGTAGTCGCCACCGGCGGCGGGATGGTGCTGGCGGAAGAGAACCGTCAGTTTATGCGTGAGCAGGGGCAGGTTATCTATCTGCAGGCCGATGCTGAGGTACTGGCCGCACGACTGGAAGCGTACCCGGAAGAAGCACAACGTCCAACCCTGACTGGTCGCCCGATTGCGGACGAAATGGTGGAAGTATTGAAGCAGCGCGACCAGCTTTACCATCAGGCCGCGCATCATGTGATCAATGCAATGCAGTCGCCGGAGCAGGTGGTACAGCAGATGCTGCAGGTCCTGTCACTGGCACGCGCCAGCTAACATCTTCATTTTCCTCCTGAACGCTGCCGCATTGCTGGCAGCGTCACACTCTCTGCTTTTTCAAACCATAATGTCTCTGTGATGCCAGCCCACCGTGTGTCTGGGGTGTCTATACTTACCTTGAATCTGAGCAACCAGGAGGAAGTATTGATGGCGACAAGACCTTCATATCCACGTAAGGCACGCATTGAAACGGTCGAAAAAGGGCCGCAGGGGCGAAGCGTAACCTGGTATGAATTGCGTGCAGACCATCCTCACGCCAACACGTTAATCAGTGAACATCAGACCGAACAGGAAGCACTGGACGCGCAACAACGCTACGAAGATGTTGAGAAAGAGTAGTTCCGCTGCCGCACCTGAAGCAGCATACAGCCTGACGCCAGCGGGCGTGGGGAAAGTATCATGAAACCAGCACTGGTTACTCTTACTATCGGACAGTCGCCGCGCAGCGATATTTTGCCGCTGTTGCTGGAGCATCTGCCTGAGGAATGTATCGCCCACGCCGGATTGCTTGACGGGCTGACGGTGGAAGATGTGGCGCAGCAGTTTGCCCCTCAGCCCGGGGAAAGAGTGCGGGTGACGCGGCTGCAGACTGGATGTGTGGTCTGCCTGTCAGCTGATAAGGTGGAGCGTGCGCTGCAGTGCAGGATCACGGAGCTGGAGCAGCAGGGATTCGAGATTATTCTGCTGTTGTGCAGCGGCCAGTTTGCTTCGCTGTGGACCCATCAGGCGTTGCTGCTGGAACCGGATCGTATTATTCCCCCACTGGTTCAGTCGATCGTCGACAGCCATCAGGTAGGGATCGTGGTGCCGACCCGCCAGCAGATTGATGAACAGCAGGTGAAGTGGCGTCATCTCAGTAAGGCTCCCTGTTTTGCCGTCGCCAGTCCGTGGCAGGATGAAGACGCCGCGCTGGCGGCCGCCGCGCAGTCACTCAGGGAGCAGGGCGCTGATGTGGTGGTGCTCGATTGCTTTGGTTATCACCAGCAACACCGTGATTTTCTGCAGAAGCTGTTGAATATACCGGTATTGTTGTCGAATGTGCTGGTGGCGAAACTGGCGGCGGAATTACTGGTATAAGTGCGCCGTGAAGCGGGCAACATTCCCGGTGAATTTTGCGTGACAGAGCGTTAAACAAACCTCTACACTGATTTTCCAACTATTTTTTATCTGCTTTTTGAGGAAGTTGCATGGTCAACGTTAACGAGTATTTTGACGGAAAGGTGAAATCTCTGGGCTTCACCAGCGCCAGTACCGGACGCGCCAGCGTCGGCGTGATGGTGGAAGGTGAATACACTTTCGGCACCGCCCAGGCGGAAGAGATGACCGTTGTGAGCGGTTCACTGACCGTGCTGCTGCCGGGTGAAACAAAGTGGGTTCGTTACGAAGCTGGCCAGATCTTTAATGTGCCGGAGCATAGCGAGTTCCACCTGCAGGTGGCTGAACCGACGTCTTATCTCTGTCGTTACCTGTAATCTGCGCCCCGTCCTTATGGGCGGGGTTATGCAGGTGAGCGCAGGCTGGCAGTATCACGCTGGCCTGCGTTAGCGTTTCTTCGCGGTCACGCTATCCTTTTCCAGTTCGAGCATAAAAAGCGACAACGCATTATCCAGTTCCGCCAGTGTCTGTGGTGAGAGCAGGGACAGAATTTTTCGCTCGTTATCGACATGATCTTCCACGGCTTTATTGATCACCTCAACCCCTTTCGGCGTCAGTTGCACCAGCATACTGCGTGCATCGTCGGCATTTGGTTTCCGTTCAATCAGTTCTCTCTCTTCCAGCCGCTTCAGACGATGGGTCATGGTGCCGGACGTCACCATCAATGTGGAAAAAAGTGCGGTGGGCGACAGGCAATAGGGTTCGCCCGAACGGCGTAATGTCGCCAGCATATCGAACTCCCATACTGCCAGACCGTGCAGGGCAATGGCCGCTTCCACTCTGGGTTCGAGCAGCATGGTACAACGTTTCAGGCGGCCAATCGGACCCATCGGGCTGGCATCGAGATCGGGTCTTTCCCGTCGCCACTGCTCCAGGATCGCGTCAACCGCGTCGGCTTTGCGCGTGTTCATTTGTGCTCCACTGTCTTGACGTCAAGATATTATCTTTACAGAATCCTGCTTTATCTTGAAGTCGAGGTAGTTGATGAATAGTCTGCATTCTGTGTTTAAGGATATCCTGCTGACGGCGCTGGCTCCAGTGATCTGGGGCTCAACATATATCATTACGTCACAGTTTTTACCTCCTGATCGCCCCTTTACCGCTGCGCTGTTGCGGACATTACCGGCCGGATTGCTGCTGGTGCTCTGGATGCGTCGCCTGCCTGCCCGACAACACTGGTGGCGTTTACTGGTGTTATCGGCACTGAATATTGGCTTCTTTCAGGCGCTGCTGTTTGTTGCGGCGTATCGTCTGCCGGGTGGTCTGGCGGCGGTGGTGGGGGCGATACAGCCACTGATGGTGATGTTTCTGGCCTGGGCGGTCGATCGTCAGCAGCCTGTGCTGGTCGCGCTGTGGGCCAGTATCGCTGGCATTGTGGGGATGGGAGTGTTGCTGTTATCGCCGGACAGCGTGTGGAATGGGCCGGGCATCGCCGCGGCACTGCTGGGGGCGGGATGCATGGCGGCAGGCGCGTGGCTGACCCGGCGCTGGAGCCTGCCATTGCCGGTGATGGCGTTAACCGGCTGGCAGTTACTGTTGGGCGGCCTGATTCTGTTGCCTGTCGCCCTGCAAATGGATGCACCGTTGCCCGCGTTAACCACGCTGCAAATCGCGGCCTACGGCTATCTTTCGCTGGCGGGGGCGTTGCTGTCGTACAGCCTGTGGTTTCGTGGTATTGCACGCCTGCCGTCAGTGGCGGTGACGTCGCTGAGTTTGCTGAGCCCGTTAACCGCCGTGGTGCTGGGCTGGGTGTTCCTCAGTCAGCAGATGACCGGGCTGTCATTGCTGGGATTAGTGCTGGTATTAGGCAGCGTGGTGATGGTGCAGGTGAGTACGCGCAGGGTGAAGGGATAAAGCGGCAGTTGCACTGAAGTGGAGGCGTGTGACATTCCCTCCCTCATGCAATGGGGGAGGGAATAAAGATTAACGCTGTGCTTCTCCACCCAGCGCTTCCACGGTATTACTGATCAGTGCAGCAAGTTCGCTGGTCATCAGGATAAAGTCGGCATCGAAGCGTTGCGCGAAGTCGTCGCGGTCAATGTCGTCATTCTGCTCGCGCAGGGTATCAGCAAACTTCAGGCGCTTCAGTGAACCATCATCAGACAACACCAGCTGAATGCGTTCCTGCCAGTCGAGCGCCAGTTTGGTCACCAGTTTACCGGCTTCGATATGGTTAGCGATCTCATCACTGACCAGATCCTGTTTTTTACAGCGGATCACGCCACCATCTTCCAGAATCGCTTTCAGCTCAGCTTCATCCATCAGCGCAAAACCGGCAGGCAGTTCGCCGGAGCGCACCCATTCGGTCATGGTCAGCTCAATCGGGCTTTCCATGGTCAGCGGCACCACCGGCAGCGAACCGAGGCTTTTACGCAGCAGCGCCAGCGTGTCTTCGGCTTTTTTCGCTCTGGCGCAGTCGACCATAATCAGATTGTTAACGGTGTCGATCCATAAAAAAGTCTGGCTGAAACGGCTGAAGGCGCGCGGCAACAGGCTGTGCAGCACTTCATCTTTCAGCGAGTCTTTCTCGGTTTTTTTCAGCTTGCGCTGCTGCTCGGCTTCCAGTTTGTCGATTTTCGCTTCCAGCGCCTGTTTGATTACCGGCGAAGGCAGGATCTTCTCTTCTTTGCGCGCACAGATCAGAATCTGCCCGTTATTCACATGCGTCAGCGCATCGCTGCGTGAACCCATCGGCGACACCCAGCCGGTTTTCGCCATATCCTGGCTGCCGCAGGGGCTAAAGGAACAGGCGTCGAGTTGTTTTTCCAGATCGTCGATGGACAGCGGAATGTCACGATTCAGACGATAAACCATCAAATTTTTAAACCACAACATGGTTTTTCCTTAGCCGGGGAGCACTCTAAAAGTCAGCGCGCATGATAGCGAAACATCGCGCGCGTTTCATCCATTGCCTTTATGACGTCCTGCTTCTAAGGTGATGACGACGTGTCGAATAATGAGGAATAAAAATATGCGTATTGGTATTGATTTAGGTGGCACGAAAACCGAAGTGATCGCCCTGTCTGACCAGGGAGACACGCTGTTTCGTCATCGTGTGCCGACGCCGCAAAATGATTATCAGCAGACCCTGCAGGCGATCGCCGGGCTGGTGGCGCTGGCGGAAACCGAAACCGGCATGACCGGCACGGTGGGCGTCGGCATACCTGGCACGCTGTCACCCTACAGTGGCAAAGTAAAGAACGCCAACTCGACCTGGCTGAATGGTCAGCCGCTGGACCATGACCTGGCAGCACTGCTGCAGCGCGAAGTGCGTATTGCCAATGACGCCAATTGCCTGGCGGTATCTGAAGCCGTCGATGGCGCGGCGGCAGGCAAGGCGACGGTGTTTGCGGTGATTATCGGTACGGGCTGTGGTTCCGGTGTGGCTTTGCATGGCCAGGCGCACAGCGGAGGGAATGGTGTGGCGGGCGAATGGGGGCATAATCCGCTGCCGTGGATGGATGAAGATGAACTGCGCTATCGGGCGGAAGTGCCCTGCTATTGCGGAAAGGCGGGCTGTATCGAAACCTTTATTTCCGGCACCGGTTTTGCCACTGACTATCAGCGGCTGAGTGGTCAGGCGTTGAAAGGGCCGGAAATTATGCAGCGGCTGGCGCAGCAGGAGGCCGTCGCGGAGCTGGCGCTGAGCCGTTATGAGTTACGGCTGGCGAAATCACTGGCGCATGTGGTGAATATTCTCGACCCGGATGTGATTGTGCTTGGCGGCGGAATGAGTAATGTCGCGCGTCTCTACCAGCGCGTGCCGCAGCTGATGAAACAGTGGGTATTTGGTGGTGAGTGTGAAACGCCACTGTTGCAGGCGAAACACGGTGATTCCAGCGGAGTGCGTGGCGCGGCCTGGCTCTGGCCGCTGTTATAACCACCCGCTCTCCGCTTGGGAGAGCGGGCAGGGACTTACTTACTGCCAGATAACATTTCATCCACTGGTGCGCTGTCGCGCAGGGTTTTTGACATCAGGAACCAGGCGTAACCCATCGCCATGATGGCAATAAACAGGCCGCCGATCAGCGGGTTAAACCACAACATGGCGATCAGGCACACCACCGCCAGCACCAGCGCAATGCCGGGTACAATTGGGTAACCTGGCGCGCGGAAGCTGCGTGCCATATCAGGTGCAGTCTGGCGCAGGCGGAACAGGCTCAGCATGCTCATCAGATACATCACAATGGCGCCGAACACTGCCATGGTGATCATCGCCGCCGTCAGGCTCATGCCCTGCAGGTTAATCCAGCTGTCACTGAAAATCGCGGCGATACCAATCACACCCCCGGCGATAATCGCCCGGTGCGGTGTCTGGAAACGGGACAGTTTCGCCAGGCCCGGCGGCAGATAACCGGCGCGCGCCAGGGCAAAGAACTGACGTGAATAGCCAAGAATGATGCCGTGGAAGCTGGCAACCAGGCCAAACAGACCAATCCACACCAGCATATGCATCCAGCCCGAATTCTCGCCGACAATCATTTTCATCGCCTGCGGCAGTGGATCGTTGATATTGGACAGGGTATGCCAGTCGCCCGCACCGCCTGCCAGCAGCATCACACCAATCGCCAGCACCACCAGTGTCAGAATACCGCTGATATAGGCTTTCGGAATGGTACGCTGCGGATCTTTTGCCTCTTCGGCGGCCATCGCTGCGCCTTCAATAGCGAGGAAAAACCAGATAGCGAACGGAATCGCGGCGAAAATCCCCGAAACAGCAGGCATGCCAAAGCTGTCGCCGCCAGACCAGCCATTAGCAACAAAGTTAGTCACGCTAAAGCCCGGGGCAACCACGCCCATAAACACCAGCAGTTCACCCACCGCCAGCACGGTGACAAACAGTTCAAAGGTCGCCGCCAGTTTAACGCCGAGAATATTCAGCGTCATAAACACCAGATAGGCGCCCACCGCGGCATATTTCGGATTGAGTTCAGGAAACTGCACATTCAGATAAGCGCCAATCGCCATCGCAATCGCCGGTGGCGCGAAAACAAATTCAATCAGCGTCGCCATCCCGGCGATCAGGCCGCCGGTTTCACCGAAGGCGCGGCGGCTGTAAGCGAAAGGACCACCGGCATGCGGGATGGCGGTGGTCAGTTCAGTAAAGCTGAAAATAAAACAGGTATACATCGTGGCAATCAGCGCGGTGGTGATCAGAAAGCCCAGCGTGCCCGCCACACCCCAGCCGTAGCTCCAGCCGAAGTATTCACCGGAAATCACCAGACCTACCGCAATGCCCCACAGATGTATCGTGCCCAGTGTGGGCTTTAGTTTGCTTGTCATGCTGTCATCCCCGTTATCGTCGTGTTTATTCGAGGTCTGCGCCTCGCCCCGGTTAATCCTGTGTCAACAGTTGTCGATAATGCCGCTGCCGGTGGCGGGAAAACTTGACGCTGGCGCACTAAGTTTTGTCATCCACGGTCAACTTCGAGGCAAAAAGCGTGCCTGCTGCACGCTGCGGTCAACATTGGGTCGTCTGTGGTCAAGCCTGAGTGGGGGCAGACGGTCAATGCTGATAGCACTTTATGGACGCTGCGGAGCCTGACTTATGAGTGCCAAACAATACGACACCCTCGACAACACTGCGCTGACCGCACTGGCACAGCGCACGCTGGCTAACTATCCGGCGGCATTGCACGGCACGTTAAGCCTGCTGTGCCGCTCTGAAAATGCGACGTTCTTGCTGGTGGCGCAGGGACAGCGTTACGCGCTGCGCCTGCATCGTGGGGATTATCACCAGAAAGCGGATATCGAAAGTGAACTGCAGTGGCTGGATGCGCTGCGCGAAACCGGCATCATGGTGCCGCAGGCGGTGCTGAATACCCAGGGTGAGGCGGTACAGACACTGACATTGCCGGACGGCAGCACGCGTTATGCGGTACTGTTTCACTGGATTGAGGGCGAGATGCCAACCACCGAGGTTGATCCACGCGCCTTCCGCCAGCTGGGGCAGATCACCGCACGCCTGCATCAGCACAGCCGCAACTGGCAGCGACCACAGGAATTTCAGCGCATTATCTGGGATCACCACACGATGGTCAGTCCGCAGAGCCACTGGGGACACTGGCAGGATGCGCCGAATCTCAAGCCGCAGGATCGCGCAGTGGTGGAACAGGCGATTGCGCGTATTGGAGACGAGCTGGTGGACTATGGCAAAAGCGCCGAACGCTATGGCCTGATCCATGCCGATCTGCGACTGACCAACCTGTTGCTGCATCGCGGTGAAACCCGGGTTATCGATTTTGACGACTGCGGTTTTGGCTGGTATCTGCACGATCTGGCGGCGGCGATCAGCTTTGTTGAGCACCATCCGCGTGCCGCCGAGTGGGTGGATCACTGGCTGCAGGGCTATGAGCAGGTCGCGCATCTGTCGGATGCCGATATGGCGCTGGTGCCGACGCTGTTGATGCAGCGGCGTATCCAGCTGCTGGCGTGGGCGGGTTCGCATGCGGAAACCGAAATGGCGCAGAGTCTGGGGCCACACTGGGCGGATCATTCGGTGCGTCTGTGTCGTCGCTATCTGGAAACCTCGCAGCTGCCAGTCGGGGCCTGATCGTGCACTTTTATCGGGCAGGGATGCGCCTCTGCGGTGCCGCGAATGCCCGCTTCGTCTGCTAACTCGCTGATTACCTTTGTGATAGTGGTTGGTACGAAATTTGCTGTTATCAATCAGACATCCTTTTGCAGCGCAAGGCGAGGCGATGATGGAAAATGTAATCAGCAGACAACCCGCGCTGACGGGCGTGCTGGCAGATGGCTTTGCCAGCAACCGCGGCGTACTGGCCGCCGCAGCGACCGGGCTGGCGGATTTTATTGGTGATAAAGGCGGCGATGTCGATCGTATTTTCGGCGTCAGCGGCATCGATCCTGAATTACTCGCCAGCCCGACTCTCAGTCTCGGGCTGGTGAACTACTGCCGTGTGATGGAAGAAGCGGCGCGTTACTCGGGTTTTGATAACTTCGGTTTGCACTACGGCAGGCAGTTTAAACCGCAGTCATTAGGCCTGATTGGTTATGTCGGCCTGTGTTCAGCCACGCTGGAGCAGGCGTTACAGAATGTGGTCAATGCCTTTCCTTTTCATCAGCACGACACGCTGACCCGGCTGGTGGATCGTGGCGACTGCTGGCGTTTTGATTATCAGGTGCGTCATGGTGCGATTCTCTGTCGTCGTCAGGATGCAGAGCTGACTCTGGGCATGATCATGAATCTGATCCGCCATGTCGCGGGCAAAAACTGGTCGCCGCGTGAAGTGCATTTTGAGCATCCCCGTCCCGAATTCTGGCATGAGCACTGTAAAGTGTTTGATGCGCCAGTCTATTTCGATCAGCCGTTTAACTCGCTGGTAATTGCGAAACGCGATCTGCTGCGTGCCATGCCGGAGAGCGATCCGGTACTGCTGACCGTCGTGCAGGATGCGATTCGTCGCCTGAACTGCCATGCGCCGCAGCAGAATATTGTCGACCAGGCGCGCTCGCAGGTGCATCTGGCGCTGATGCAGGGCGAGCCGGTGCTGGAGGAGGTGGCGGAAAAAATGGGCCTGTCGAGCTGGTCGCTGCAACGGCGGCTGCGCGATGAGGGGCTGAGTTTTACCGCGCTGGTGGATAAAGTGCGTTGTGAAATGGCGACCCACTATCTGCAGCAGAAACAGTTACCCATCTCTGAAATGGCGTTGTTGCTGGGGTATTCCGAAGTCAGCGCCTTCTCCCGCGCTTTTCGCCGCTGGTTTGGCATCAGTCCGCGCCAGTGGCGCCAGGATGAGCTGGCGGGTTAACGATTTCCCTGCAAAATCATTACACTTCAGTGCTTGTCCGATGTCATTTTATAAATAACAGTGGTAAAGTTTTTCGCCTGTCTGCCGATAGCTTACAGCGTTAGCTTTCTGCTGACAGGCTATTTCAGCATTGCCAGATCCTCTACAGAAGATTTCTGCTGCATTTGTAGCAGCCACCGCTAGGGTGGGGAAGACAGAATAAAACAAACTGGTAATAACGGTGGTAAATCATATTTTCAATTCCCGTTAACTTATTACGGATAACCAGGCGTTTGTTTTATTGTTGTCTCTGGTTGTTATATGGATGTATTCACTTGCTGTGATGACTGGCGTGGTGCTGGTTTTTTTACTTAAATTCATGGAACAGAAATGAAGACCCATTATCATCTTGTTGCTTTTACGTTACTGAGTAGCGCCGTACTTAGTGGCTGCGCCACAGAATCGTCGCGCGCAATTGAAGCGCCTCAGGTTGCTGCTGCCAGCCAGCCTGTTTATCAGGGAGTAAAAAGTCCGATTGCTGTAGGGAAATTTGATAACCGCTCGTCTTATATGAACGGTATTTTCTCTGACGGTGTTGATCGTCTGGGCAACCAGTCAAAAACCATTCTGATCACCCATCTGCAGCAGACCGGACGTTTCAACGTTCTGGATCGCGCTAACCTCGAAGAAATCAAAGCGGAAGCAGGCTACAAGCGCAGTGCGCAGTCCATCAAAGGCGCAGACTACGTGGTAACCGGCGATATCACTGAGTTTGGCCGCAAAGAAGTTGGCGACCAGCAACTGTGGGGTATTCTCGGTCGCGGCAAACAGCAAATTGCCTATGCCAAAGTGAATCTGAATATCGTTGATGTCGCGACGTCCGAAGTGGTTTATTCCGCCCAGGGCGCAGGTGAATATGCGCTGTCAAACCGTGAGGTGATTGGCTTTGGTAGTACTGCCAGCTATGACTCGACACTGAATGGTAAAGTGATGGATCTGGCGATTCGCGAAGCGGTTAATCATCTGGTCAATGGAATTGAATCCGGCGCATGGCGTCCGGCTAAATAAGCAACGGGGAAGAACATGCGTGTGATGAAATATACCCTGGCAGTGGCTACGGCACTGCTGTTAACTGCCTGCGCGGAAAAGAAAGAGAATATCTATTACTGGGGCGATTACCAGTCGTCGTTATATAGCTATTACAAACACGGTGAAGCGCCGGAAAAAGAAATTGAAACGCTGAACAAAGTTATTCAGGAAGCAAAAGCGAAAAATAAACCGGTTGCACCTGGCTTGCGTGCGCAGCTGGGCCTGTTGTATGTCAACATCGGTCATCCGGATTTAGCTTTCCAGCAGTTCACCGCAGAGAAAAGCGCGTTTCCAGAGTCGTCTGCCTATATGGATTTCCTGATGCGTAATAAGCAGGGAGCACAAAAATGAAAAAGATTTTAGCCATAGCCGCGGTGCTGGCTGCGGTAACCCTGACCGGTTGCGCGAAGAAAACCCCTTATGACTACACCGCGTTCCGTGAAAGCAAGCCAGCGTCGATCCTGGTGCTGCCGGCACAGAACAATTCACCGGATGTGAATGCCGCGCACAGTTTTGTCTCGGTAGTGACGCAACCGCTGGCCGAATCCGGCTACTATGTTTTCCCGGTGGCTGTGGTGGAAGAGACCTTTAAACAAAACGGTTTAACTAACGGCAATGATATTCAGGCGGTGAGTACGGCGAAACTGCGCAGTATCTTTAATGCCGATGCGGCGCTGTATATCAACATTACTGAGTACGGCACCAAATACATCCTGATCGATAGCGTGACGCAAGTGTCCGTGACGGCCAGACTGTTAGATTTGCGTACAGGCAAGCAGATCTGGGATGGCAGGGCGACAGCGTCGAGTAGCGAGCAAAACAGTGGCAATCAGGGTCTGATAGGGGCGCTGGTTAGCGCTGCAGTGAACCAGATTGCTAATAATATGACGGATGCGGCACATGACTTTGCTGAAGTCGCCAGCCTCCGCTTACTGACGGCCAAGACTGCCAATACCGATGGTGGCATTCTGCCGGGACCGCGTGCGAAGCCGGCGAAAATCTGATGACAGGGGCGCCATGATGGTGCCCTTCTTTTTTCAGGCCACTGGCGTCTCCAGCTTGCTGTAACCCAGACCATTCACTTTGCGTACCTTAATCTGCACCGGAATCCGTTCTTTCATCGCTTCCACATGGCTAATCACGCCAATGGTTTTACCACTGGCATTCAGCGCATCCAGTGCATCGAGCGCGGTATCAAGGGTGTCGGCATCAAGGGTGCCAAAGCCTTCATCAAGAAACAGCGATTCGAGGCGGGTTTTGTCACTGACCAGGTCAGAAAGCGCCAGCGCCAGTGCCAGACTGACAAGGAAGCTTTCGCCGCCAGACAGGGTGCGGGTGTCGCGCTGGGCGTCTGCCTGCCAGGTGTCCACCACCTGTAACTCCAGCGCTTCATCCGATTTGCGCTGGAGCAGATAGCGGCCATGCAGCCGGTCGAGCTGCTGGTTCGCCAGCCACACCAGATGATCCAGTGTCAGTCCCTGAGCGAATTTACGGAATTTATCGCCGGTTGCTGAGCCAATCATGTCATTCAGCCACGCCCAGTCGTCCTGCTGCTGTTCTCCCTCAGCAATCTGCTGTAACAGCGTTTGCTGCTGCTGGCGCTGTTGCTGATCGTGCTGCAGTTGCTGGCGCGCCTGGCCCTGCTGCTGAGCGTTATCGCGAATCTGCAGCCGTAAACTCTCAACCTGTTCCGCCAGCTGAGCAGGCGGCAGGGTGGTGACTGCCTGCTGTTGTGCCTCTTTCTGACGCAATTGTAATGCCGAAAGCTGGTTACTGAGTGAGTTATGCTGTCCGGTCAGGGTATTTAGCTGGTTCTGTGCCGCCTGCCACTGTTGCTGCTGCTCTGCGCAGCGCGCATCCGCCTGTTGCGCCTGTTGTTGCCACTGCTGGCGTACGTCAGCGACCTGCCGATCGCCAAACAGTTGCTGGCGTTGCTGCTGTTGCTGCGTTAACTGTTGCTGCAGGTTTTGCAGTTCGTTACTGCTGCGCTGTACGCGCAGTGCCTGTTCCGTCAGCTCGGTAGTGAGGCTCTGCTGACGGCTGGTGAGCGCCGCAAGCTGGGGTTGCAGCGCAGTGAGCGCCTGTTCGCTCTGCTGCCATTGTTGCCACTGTTGCTGACGCTGCTGCAACCAGTCTGCCGTATCGGCAGCCGCTGGCAGGGTGAAGTGACAGGCGGCCAGCTGATCGCTCAGCTGGGCACGCTGTTGTTCCAGCTGCTGTGCCGCACTGTGTTGTTGTTGCTGTAACTCCGCCAGTTCACGCAGTTGCAGCGCCTGCTGCAACGCCAGTTCCTGTTGTTCCTGCTGCATCAGCCAGCCGTTAACGGCGGCGGCATCCTGTGCGTCAATCGTCAGCGCCAGCGGCTGGCAGTACGCCTGCCAGTGTTGCTGCAGTTGCGCCAGGTGTTGCGTGCTCTGCTCCAGCTCCTGTTGCAGTTGTTGTTGCTGAGTGTTGCTGAGCTTAACCTGCTCGCTTTTCGCCGTGCCTTCTTCGTACAGGCGCTGTTTATCTTTTTCCAGTTCGGCTAAACGTTGCTGGTTGACCGAGAGCTCCAGCGCCTGATATTCGGCAATCGCCGGATGTTCGCGGGAACCACAGAGCGGGCAGGGCTGATCTGGCTGTAACGCCGCACGGTGCTGCGCCAGATCGGCAATTTTCTGCTCCAGTTTGCAGCGCGCATCCAGATCCTGATAGTGCTGGTTTTTCTCTTTATAAGCATTACGCAGTTTCAGCAACTGCTGTTCATCGACAGCAAGCTGTTGTGACAGCGTCTGCAACTGAGCGTGTTGTTTCTGCTGTTGCTGTGTCAGCTGGATAATTTGTGGTGACAACAGCGCCAGCTTTTGTCGCGCGGTTCGTTGTTGCTGTAACTGCGCTAACGCAGTACGCAGTTCAGCTTCTGGCTGCTGTTCATCCGGCAGAGGAACCGCGTGATGGTGTTGCCCGAGCGCCGTCTGACGTTGCTGTACCCGCTGTTGCAGCGCAGTAAGTGACTGCTCGCTTTTCTGCAACTGGGTCAGGCGTTCCTGCCACAGCAGTAGCGAAGGTCCCCACTCTGCCACCTGAGCGTGCTGTTCGCGCCACTGCTGATGCTGCTGGCGTTGCTGCTTCAGTGTGTGCAGATCCTGCTGCAGCTGTTGCTGACTGTGCTGCTTTTGCTGCTGGGTTAGCTGGTGCTCACTTAGCGTTTTCGCCAGCTCGCCGTACTGCTGCTGGAGCGTGGTGATTTGGTGATCCAGCGGCTGAACCTGCTCATTGATCAGCGTTTCCTGCTGCTGACGTTGCTGCGCCAGCTGTTTACGCGCCTCTTCTGCCTGTTGTTGCTGTTCGCTCAGGGTAATCAGATGACGGGATGACTGCTGTTGCTGCTCCGTTAATGCACTCAGCTGCTGCTCCAGTGCGCTAATCTCCTGCTGCAGCTTCTGCTGCTGCTCCAGCCACTGCTGCTGTTGCTGGTATTCTGTCAGCGAGCGGGTAAGCACTTGCTCCTGCTCTGTCAGTTGCTCCAGCTGTTGTTGCAACTGCTGGCGTGTTTCTTCTTCCAGCAGCGCCATCCCTGACGCGTGGGCGCGCAGGTTATCCAGGGCGATGCGTGTCGCTTTATGCTGTTCGAACACGGCCATCGACAGGCGGCCATAGATTTCGGTGCCGGTCAGCTCTTCCAGCAGTTCTGCGCGTTCACTGGCTTTGGCGTTAAGGAAGGCGGCGAATTGCCCCTGAGACAGCATCATCGATTTGGTGAAACGGTTAAAATCGAGGCCGGTGAGGGTTTCGGTCATTTTCAGTTTGTCATTGACCTTATCGGCGACGATGCTGTTATCTGCGCAGCGTACCAGCTCGACTTTCGGCGCCTGCAGATTGCCATCCACCGCGCCGCGTGCGCGGTTCTGGCTCCAGAACGCGCGCCAGGCGACACCTTTTACTTCAAACTCCACTTCCGCCAGGCATTCCGCCGTATCTCGGGTGATCAAATCATTCTGCGACTGGGTGATGACGCCCAGCCGTGAGGTCTGGTGATACAGAGCCAGGCAGATGGCATCGAGCAGGGTGGTTTTCCCGGCACCGGTCGGGCCGGTAATGGCAAACAGGCCGTTGCTGGCGAACGGCTCGGCGGTGAAATCGATTTTCCATTCACCTTTCAGCGAGTTCAGATTCTTAAAGCGCAGCGTTAAAATTTTCATGGCTGTGGCTCCTGCCGGCGCACGGCGTCAAGCGTGGTGGCAAACAGATGCCGGACCCGCTGCTGACGCGTCTCATCCTGCTGCGCTTCCTGTGCCAGCCGTCGGCTGAACACCTCTTCCACACTCAGCTCACTCAGCGTTTCATTTTGCTGGCGGGCAATGGTTTTCTCACGCAGTTCACGGCTGCGGCGGAGCAGTACCACGTCGACCGGCAGGTCGGCGGTCAGCTCCTGAATCCGCCGCTGAATATCATTCAGGTAATCCTGCGTGACGATTTCAATATCCAGCCAGACCGTTGCCGGCGCGGCAGCGAATTGCTGTAGTTGCTGTTCGATTTCCGCCAGCGAGCCTTTAATCATGCTCATCGGCTGCGTCTGCGGGATGATCAGTGGTTCAACTCGCGCCAGCTCACTGCCGTTAAACTCCACCAGAAAGACGCTTTTCTCCTTGCCCAGTTCATCGAAACTGAGCGGGATCGGCGAGCCGCTGTAGCGGATATGTTCACTGTTGGCGATGCGTTGTGCGCGGTGAATATGGCCGAGGGCAATATAGTCGGCAGGCGGAAAAGCCTGCGCCGGAAATGCGTCGAGAGTGCCGATATAGATATCGCGCACCGAATCACTGGTGCTGACGCCTACCGTCGTCAGATGGCCGGTGGCGATAATCGGCAACGCCAGTCCCAGCGAGTCACGCTGCTGCACGGCATGGTCGTAGCAGCGCTGATAGTGAGCGCGAATCGCCTCCAGCAGGCTTTGCTGTTTCTCGCGTCCGGACTGGCCCGCCTGGCTGCGCATAATATCGCGCGGGCGTAAAAATGGGATGGCACACAATAATGCCGCTGGCTGGCCCTGACGGTCATTCAGCAACAACACCTGATCCTGTTCCGGTTGTTCGCTGGCGGCGGCGATCACCCGGGTATTCAGGCAGGCCAGCAGCTCACGTGATTCATTCAGCGTGGCGACCGAATCATGGTTGCCACCCAGCACGATAAGCTGGCAGCCGGTGCGCTGCAGCTGCACTACAAAGCGGTTATACAGTTCGCGTGCATAGCTTGGCGGCGCACCGCTGTCGAAAATATCTCCGGCGACAATAATCGCATCCACCTGCTGTGTTTCAGCGGTGTCGATCAGCCAGTCGAGAAACGCCTGATGTTCCGGCGCGCGGCTCTTGGTATAAAAGAACTGACCGAGGTGCCAGTCGGCGGTGTGGATAAAGCGCATAAGATTCCCTGCATAAGCTAACGCGAGAGGGCGATTATAAACAGAGAGGCTGCTTGCGTCATAATGCAGCGTGCAGATGCGCTTTGCCGAAGCGGAATGATTCCGCCGCCGGAAACCTGATGACGCCACGCTGAATCCGGCGTCACAAAAGTATGACAGCGCATTTTTTAGCCCGTGCATTTTTCATAAATCTGTCATAAAACTGACGCATAATGACGCCGCGAATTCCAGTGACAAAGGGTCACATCAGCAGGAGTAACAATGGCTAAGCGCATTCTGGTAGTCGAAGATGAAGCCCCAATCCGTGAGATGTTGTGTTTCGTTCTTGAGCAAAATGACTATCAACCTATCGAAGCGGAAGATTATGACAGTGCAGTGAGCTTACTGATCGAGCCCTGGCCAGATTTGATCCTTCTCGACTGGATGTTACCGGGTGGTAGCGGCATTCAGTTTATTAAACATCTGAAGCGCGAAGCGATGACGCGCGAAATCCCGGTAGTGATGCTGACCGCGCGTGGCGAAGAAGAAGATCGCGTGCGCGGGCTGGAAGTGGGCGCCGATGATTACATTACCAAGCCGTTTTCACCGAAAGAGCTGGTGGCACGCATTAAAGCCGTGATGCGTCGCATTTCACCGATGGCGGTGGAAGAGGTGATTGAGATGCAGGGGCTGAGTCTTGATCCGTCGTCGCATCGTGTGATGGCCGAAACCACACCGATCGAGATGGGGCCAACCGAATATAAATTACTGCATTTCTTTATGACGCACCCGGAACGCGTGTACAGCCGCGAACAGCTGCTGAACCATGTCTGGGGCACCAATGTTTATGTTGAAGATCGCACTGTCGATGTTCATATCCGTCGTTTGCGTAAGGCGCTGGAAGTCACCGGTCACGATCGTATGGTTCAAACGGTGCGCGGAACAGGGTATCGTTTCTCCGCTCGTTTTTGATCGGAGTCTGAACCGTGCTGGAACGCCTCTCCTGGAAGAGATTAGTACTGGAGCTGGTGCTGGCTTGCCTGCCCGCACTGTTGCTGGGACTGCTGTTCGGCTATTTGCCGTGGTGGTTGCTGGTCGCAGTGCTGGGTGTGCTGGGCTGGCACTGCTACAACTTATTACGCCTGTCACACTGGCTGTGGGTCGACCGCACCATGACACCACCTGCCGGACACGCCAGCTGGGAGCCGCTGTTTTACGGCCTCTATCAAATGCAGCTGCGTAATCGCCGCCGCCGGCGTGAACTGGGCAATCTGATTAAACGTTTTCGCAGCGGGGCGGAGTCATTGCCCGATGCCGTCGTGCTGACCACGGAAGAGGGCAATATTTTCTGGTGTAATGGTCTGGCACAGCAGCATCTTGGTCTGCGCTGGCCTGAGGATAATGGCCAGAATATCCTTAACCTGCTGCGCTATCCTGAATTCTCCCGCTATTTACGCCAGCGCGATTTTGCCCGTCCGCTGACGCTGGTGCTGAATCAGCATCGTCATTTAGAGTTTCGCGTGATGCCTTACAGTGAAGGCCAGTGGCTGATGGTGGCGCGTGATGTCACGCAGATGCACCAGCTGGAAGGGGCACGACGTAACTTCTTTGCCAATGTCAGCCACGAGCTGCGCACGCCACTGACGGTGCTGCAGGGCTATCTGGAAATGATGAATGACTCGGTGCTGGAAGGGCAGACGCGCAGTAAAGCGTTGCACACCATGCAGGAGCAGAC
Organism: Erwinia sp. V71; assembly: GCF_965644245.1. Lineage (NCBI taxonomy): Bacteria > Pseudomonadati > Pseudomonadota > Gammaproteobacteria > Enterobacterales > Erwiniaceae > Erwinia > Erwinia sp. V71. The sequence continues at coordinate 7,449 of NZ_CBFFRK010000053.1, read as the reverse complement.
ACGGCGTATGGACAGCCTGGTGAAGCAACTGCTGACGTTGTCGCGTATTGAAGCGGCGCCTGCCATTGATTTGCAGGAAAAAGTGGATGTGCCAATGATGCTGCGTATGTTACAGCGCGAGGCGGAAACCCTGAGCAACGGGCGGCATGACATTCATTTCCATACCGATCCGCATTTGCGGGTGTTCGGCAATGATGAGCAACTGCGCAGTGCGATTTCGAATCTGGTGTATAACGCGGTGAATCATACGCCGGCAGGCACCCGCATTGATATCAGCTGGCTGCGCGACAAAACGGGCGCACACTTTACGGTGAAAGATAACGGGCCTGGCATTGCCGCCGAGCATATTCCGCGCCTTACCGAACGTTTTTATCGGGTGGATAAGGCCCGCTCGCGGGCGACCGGCGGCAGCGGGCTGGGGCTGGCGATCGTCAAGCATGCGCTGAGCCACCATAATTCGCGGCTGGAAATCACCAGCGTGCCGGATATTCAGACCTGTTTTAGTTTTACTCTGGCGGCAAGGTTGATTGTCCCGGCGGAAGTAGCGGAGAATGCAAAGCGTTGATCATTAACGGGCGCGAAGCATGAAGAAGCTGATACTGACGGCACTGTTGCTGCTGTCAGCGGCGGTACAGGCGAAAGAGGGGATGCTGGCGGGGAATCTCACCAGTGTCGGTTCTGACACGCTGGGTAATCTGATGACGCTGTGGGGCGAGAATTTTAATCGCCAGTATCCAGGCGTTAATGTGCAGATTCAGGCGGCGGGGTCGTCGACTGCCCCGGTCGCACTGGCGGCGGGCGCTGCGCAGCTGGGGGCGATGAGCCGCCCGATGCTGGCGGGCGAACGTCAGCTGTTTGCCAGTAAATATGGTTATCAGCCACTGGCGGTGCCGGTGGCGATGGATGCGCTGGTGGTGGTGGTTAACCAGGATAACCCGCTGAATGAGATCAGTGGACAGCAGCTGGATGCGGTGTTCTCGGTGACACGACGCTGTGGTGCAACCACCACGCCGCAAAACTGGGGCGATTTGCAGCTGGCTTCGCCGGAGTGGCAGAAGCGTGCGCTGCAGCGTTTTGGGCGCAATTCGGCCTCCGGTACCTGGGGGTTCTTTAAACAGCAGGCACTGTGCGGCGGCGATTTCCGCCAGGATGTCAGCGAATATCCGGGGTCGGCGGCGGTGGTGCAGGCGGTGGCGGCCTCGCTGGGCGGAATAGGCTACGCCAGCATGGGCTTTCATCTTAGCGGGGTAAAAACCCTCGCGATCAGTGCCAGAGCCGGTGTCCCTGCGGTGATGCCAGACAGTGACAGCATTCGTAATGGTCGCTATCCGTGGAGCCGTCCGCTCTATATCTACGTCAATAAAGCACCGGGTAAGCCGCTGGAACCGCTGACGCGTGTGTTCCTGCGTCAGGCGATTTCACCGCAGGGCCAGGCTCTGGTGAAGCAGGCGGGTTATCTGCCGTTGTCGGATCAGCAGTTGCGTCAGGCGCAGGCATTGCTGGAGTGATATCACCGCCATTAACGACGAATGTCGTTATTCGCGCGGGCTGCAGCTCTCTCTTTTGATAGCCAGTACTTCATAAGTGCTGGCTATCCGTTCATTAAACCGCTTCTTTCGCACCTTTCAGGCCTTTTATCTGTCTGCTGGTTGCCAGTTAAGATAAGGTAATGAACTGAAAATATTAATAAAATAGTGATTCCACTCGCGGGCCTGATATCTGTTTCAAATACCTCGCGTGATCAGTTAAATATTGGTCATGAATTTTTTTCATGTCCTATGAATTTTCCTCTATTGCACCTGAGCAATCCTCATGTCACTCTTGTTTCAGCCATATAGACATCCAGAAGTCTAAAAATAACTAACTGAAACTATTTCCCCAGTAAATTATGCGCGCTGCGCGTAAGCCAGGAGTAAACCGAGATGCAAAGAACCACCGCCCCATTCCGTGCTGATATTGTTGGCAGTTTCCTGCGTCCACAGTCTATCAAACAGGCGCGCGAGCAGTTTGCTGCGGGCGAGATCGATGCTGCTGCGCTGCGCCGGGTGGAAGATGAGGCGATTCGCCACGTCGTTGAACACCAGCGCGCCAGTGGTCTGCAGGTCGTGACCGACGGCGAATTCCGTCGCGCATGGTGGCATTTTGACTTTTTCGACGGTCTGCAGGGCGTTGAGCGTTATGAAGTCGAGCAGGGCATTCAGTTTAACGGCGTACAGACCAAAGCGCACAGCGTACGCGTGGTCGGTAAACTCGGTTTTGGCGATCACCCGATGCTGGAAGATTTCCGCTATCTGAACAGCATCAGCGGTGATGCCGTGGCGAAAATGACCATCCCAAGCCCCAGCGTGCTGCATTTCCGTGGCGGGCGTAAGGCCATCGACCCACAGGTTTATCCGCAGCTGGAGGCTTACTGGGACGATCTGGCGCAGGTCTATCGTGACGCGATCAAAGCCTTCTATGATGCCGGCTGCCGCTATCTGCAACTGGATGACACCGTCTGGGCCTACCTGTGCTCAGAAGATCAGAAACGTCAGATCCGCGAGCGCGGCGAAGATCCGGAAGAGCTGGCGCGTATCTATGCCCGCGTGCTGAACAAAGCCATCGAAGGCAAACCAGCCGATCTGACCATTGGTCTGCATGTCTGCCGCGGTAACTTCCGTTCGACCTGGATCTCTGAAGGCGGCTATGAGCCTGTGGCGGAGATCCTGTTCGGCACCGTCAATATCGACGCCTTCTTCCTCGAATACGATAACGAGCGTTCCGGTGGCTTCGAACCGCTGCGCTTTATCAAACCGGGTCATCAGCAGGTGGTGCTGGGCCTGATCACCACCAAAAATGGTGAGCTGGAAAATCCGGAAACGGTGAAACAGCGCCTGGCCGAAGCGGCGAAATATGTCGACCTGAGCCAGATTTGCCTCAGTCCGCAGTGTGGCTTTGCGTCCACCGAAGAGGGCAACAGCCTGACGGAAGAGCAGCAGTGGGCGAAGCTGCGTCTGGTGGTGGATATCGCGAAAAACGTCTGGTAATCCGGCGTAACGTTGTGCAGACAGGCGCGGGTTTCCGCGCCTTTTGTGCATCTGAAGGAGAGGAAATGGCCAAATTAACCACATGCTGTGCAGAAAAAATACAAATCATCTAATGTGCTTCCGTTATATTCTGAAGCGATCCACTGCTTTTTAGAATTTATCCGTTATATCACTCTGCTTTTCCGATCCCGTATTGCCTTTCCCCGCTATAAACGTTTTACTTAGCGCCGTTGTCGATAGATCCCCTGTGAACAGAAGAAAATCAGCTCAAATCACCTGCGCGTCAGGCCATCAGCAAGCATATTGCCCTGTAGATGTCTGAATTATTGATAATTTTAACGTGCTGTCGGAATCGCCAACGTTTAAACACAACTTCCACTGCAACATCAGTAACAGGCAATACGGCTTTATGACACATCGTTTAACTTCAAAAGATATCCTCGCGTTAGGGTTTATGACCTTCGCCCTGTTCGTGGGCGCGGGCAATATTATTTTCCCGCCGATGGTAGGGATTCAGTCCGGTGAACATGTCTGGATGGCGGCCCTTGGCTTCCTGATCACCGCAGTAGGTCTGCCGGTGATTACCGTGATTGCGCTGGCGCGTGTCGGTGGCGGTATTGACGCCCTCAGCTCGCCAATCGGCAAAGCGGCAGGTCTGCTGTTAGCGACCGTCTGTTATCTGGCGGTAGGGCCTCTGTTCGCTACGCCACGTACCGCGACCGTGTCCTTTGAAATCGGCATCGCGCCGCTGACCGGTGACGGTCCGCTGCCCCTGTTTATCTACAGCGTGATCTATTTTGCGCTGGTGATGGGCATCTCCCTCTATCCGGGCAAACTGCTGGATACCGTTGGCCATGTGCTGGCACCACTGAAAATCTTCGCGCTGGCGGTGCTGGGTGTGGCTGCACTGCTGTGGCCAGCCGGTGGCGTGGCGCCAGCGACAGAGGCTTATCAGCATGCGGCGTTCTCGAACGGTTTCGTCAATGGTTATCTGACCATGGATACGCTGGGCGCGCTGGTGTTTGGTATTGTTATCGTTAATGCTGCCCGTTCACGCGGTGTGGAAGACGCGCGTCTGCTGACCCGTTACACCATTCTGGCTGGTCTGATTGCCGGTGTCGGTCTGACGCTGGTCTATCTGAGCCTGTTTAAACTGGGTTCCGGCAGCGGCGGCCTGGTGGATCAGAACGCCAACGGCGCGGCGATCCTGCATGCTTATGTGCAGCAGACCTTTGGCAATATGGGCAGCTTCTTCCTGGCATCACTGATTTTCGTCGCCTGCATGGTGACGGCGGTCGGCCTGACCTGCGCCTGCGCCGAGTTCTTTGAACACTATCTGCCACTCTCTTACCGTGCGCTGGTGTTTATCCTGGGTCTGTTCTCCATGCTGGTATCGAACCTCGGCCTGAGCCATTTGATTCAGATTTCCATTCCGGTGCTGACAGCAATTTATCCACCTTGTATTGTACTGGTGGTGCTGAGCTTCACGCTGAACTGGTGGAACAAAAGCAGCCGCATCATCGCGCCGATTATGCTGGTGAGCCTGCTGTTCGGCATTATTGATGCGATTAAATCCTCCAGTCTGAGTGCGATGTTGCCGGCATGGAGCCAGCATCTGCCGCTGGCCGATCAGGGACTGGCATGGTTGCCGCCATCACTGGCGATGCTGATTGCGCTGGCGGTATATGACCGTCTGCTGGGACGTCAGCAAGTCACCGTGCACCAGTAACAGAACAGGTTAATTTGCAACCACGGGCTTGCCCGTGGTTTTTTCATTTCCACAGGTGATAGGTTGTTATGCAAGAAACGAACAAGCTCAAACGCGGACTGAGCACACGCCATATCCGCTTTATGGCGCTGGGGTCGGCTATTGGCACCGGGCTGTTTTATGGCTCTGCTGATGCGATAAAAATGGCTGGGCCAAGCGTGCTGCTGGCGTACATCATTGGCGGCGCGGCGGCGTACATTATTATGCGCGCGCTGGGTGAGATGTCGGTTAACAATCCGCAGGCCAGTTCGTTTTCGCGCTATGCACAGGACTACCTTGGCCCGCTGGCGGGCTATATCACGGGCTGGACCTACTGCTTTGAAATTCTGATTGTCGCCATCGCCGACGTCACCGCCTTCGGCATCTATATGGGCGTCTGGTTCCCGGACGTGCCGCACTGGATGTGGGTGCTGAGCGTGGTGCTGATTATCGGCGCGATTAACCTGATGAGCGTGCGCGTGTTTGGCGAGGTGGAGTTCTGGTTCTCGTTCTTCAAAGTCGCCACCATCATCATTATGATCCTTGCCGGTTTTGGCATCATTTTCTGGGGCATTGGCAATGGCGGGCAGCCCACCGGCATCCACAATCTGTGGAGCAATGGCGGCTTCTTTGCGCATGGCATCGTCGGTATGCTGCTGTCGCTGCAGATGGTGATGTTTGCCTATGGCGGTATCGAAATCATTGGCATCACTGCCGGTGAAGCGAAAGATCCGGAGAAGTCGATTCCGCGTGCCATTAACTCAGTGCCGCTGCGTATCCTGGTATTTTATGTTGGCACGCTGTTTGTGATTATGTCGATTTACCCGTGGAACCAGGTGGGCACCGAAGGCAGCCCGTTTGTGCTGACTTTCCAGCACCTGGGGATTGCGGCAGCGGCGTCGATTCTTAACTTTGTGGTGATCACCGCTTCGCTGTCAGCGATTAACAGTGATGTGTTTGGCGTCGGTCGTATGCTGCACGGTATGGCTGAACAGGGCCATGCGCCAAAAGTCTTTATGAAGGTGTCTGATCGCGGCATTCCGTGGGTGACCGTGGTGGTGATGATGCTGGCGATGCTGACCGCCGTCTACCTGAATTACCTGATGCCAGAGAAAGTATTCCTGGTGATCGCGTCGCTGGCGACCTTCGCCACTGTGTGGGTGTGGATTATGATCCTCTGCTCGCAGATTGCTTTCCGTCGCACGCTGAGTGTGGAACAGGCGAAAGCGCTGAAGTTCGCGCTGCCGGGTGGGTCTTTCACCGCCATGGTGGGGGTGCTGTTCCTGGTGTTTATTATCGGTCTGATTGGCTACTTCCCGGATACCCGCGTGTCACTGTACGCCGGTTTTGTCTGGATTGTGTTACTGCTGGCAGGCTGGGTGATTAAACAGCGCGTGGCGCGTCAGAAGGCGATTAGCACTTCAGATAATGCCTGATTTACGGGCGAGTTGTCCGGAAGATTCCGGGCCCTAAAATGACTCAGGCCGGGCAAATGCCCGGCCTGTTGCATTATGCGGCGCTGAAACTGATCAGGCCGTTCTCCTGGTTATAGCTGAACTGCGTGCCGTAGCGCTGGCTGAGGCGTGTCAGCAACGCGGCAATTTCTTCCCCCTGCTGGTGCGTGACGCTCTGCGGCAGTCCGCGGTCCAGCACGCGTTCACGGTCCATGCCTAAATCGAGTGGCAGGATCTGGCAGGCCAACTGGCCTTCCTGCAGATCAAAGATCGCCAGTGCATTTTGTGAGAAGCGGGCTTCGGCGTTGAAACCAATAAACTCACCGGCGCTGTTCTTCGCGCGTGCACGGTGCAGATCGGACGGACGTGCATTCACCGGGTGACCATAGGCTTCGTACATTTCCGGGCCGATGATTGACTCACCCGCTTCAAACTCCATCAACAGGCTGCCCAGGTTGTAGAAGATGGGTTTGCCCTGGTAGATCTCTACACCACGCATAAAGTGGGCGCCGTGGCACACGACCGCATCACCACCCGCTTCAATGGCGCGATGAGCGAATTGCTCGATAAATTCCGGCGCTTCGGCGGCATACCAGCTGTCTTTATCCCCTTCATGGGTATGCAGGCTGACAAGGGTAAAATCGCTGCGGTTGGCGGCATCGCGAATGCTGTGTTCATTCGCCTGGCAGTCCTGCTCATTGAACCAGGTGCGTACAGCGGCTTGGTCACCGCGTTCAATCTGCAGCGAGCTTTCAAACAGTGAGCCGAACTTAAATTCATTGGCGCCTTTATCGGCCATCACTTCCACGCGCATCCCCTCGCGCACGCTTTCGTCGATGCCGAGATCGCGGGTGATCTGTTTCAGCTGTTCAAACTGCGCATCTGGCAACACGTAAGCGCGTCCCCAGCGCAGCGGGTTCAGACCCGGGCGTGGCTGGGTGCTGGCGCCTCCATTCGCGGCCAGAAACACTTCGGAGCGGGTGGAGCCGAGCGCCACCACACCGACACGGCCGTTGGCGGTATCAAGGAAGCGTGGCAGACGGGCATCATCCAGATTGCGGCCAATGCCACACGGGATCAGATCGCGCTCTTCGGCCGCATCGAGGGTGTGTACCACACCTTCCCAGCCAAAGTCGCCAGTATGGTTGTTCGCGAATTCAGATAATAAGTGCAACGCTCGGACATGATTGTGGAGAGTGTAGGAGGAAGGGTTAACTACCGA